>CAZAMZ010000001.1:0-33506 GCA_964486375.1 uncultured Synergistaceae bacterium
TTTTCATCCCCATCTGACGAAGAAGAAGAGCCAGACCGCTCATCCCGGCTCCTCCAATTCCCATAAGGTGAATATTCTTGAGGTTATCGAATCGGCCATCGAAGTCGTTCAATTGCGACCTCTCCCTTCGGCAGTTTGTTGAACAAGATCCCAGATCTGTTCACAGACTTCATTGTTGTGATCCCGGGAAAACGTATAGGCTTGACCGAGCCGAGCCCTCTCCAGTTCATAGTCTATCATGAAAGAAAGGTTTTCAAGAATCCCGTTATCAATTTCCCAAATGGACCCGAAACCTCTCTCGGAAAAAACAATCGCGTTCTCCATCTGGTGATCATCAGCTGCATTTCTCCAAGGGATTATGACAGAAGGCAATTTAAATGCAACAAGTTCAGAAAGGGTTGATGAACCAGCCCTGGCAATAACAATATCGGCAAGAGAATACAACAGGCTGACGTTCCACTCTTTCGGGACCATCCACAGGTTCCTTTCGGTTCTTTTGAAAGAACCATTCTGGCCGACAACAATAAAATTCAGTCCACGAAATTGTTCTTTTGAACAGATATCCCTGATCAGGCAATTCAACGGGTCACTGCCAAGGGATCCGCCAATAACAAGACATCTCGGCGGGGAAGGCGGTCGATCCCCAAATCCCAGTTTTTGCCATGCCAGTTCCGGTTGAATGAGTTCCATATCACGCACGGGGACTCCGACGTGAAGAAAATCCTTTTCAGTAAAAGGAAGGCATCTTTCCCATCCCGTGCAGATCCTGATACCAAGATGCTTGCAAAACCTTGTGACTTTCCCGGCCTTTGCGTTCTGTTCATGAAGTATAACCGGTATGCCCGCCATTCTCGCTGCCATTATGACAGGAAAAGCGACATAACCTCCAAAGACAAGGCATAATTCAGGTTTAAAGGATCTGATAATTTCTGTAGAAATGGTGAACGATCTGAGAAGGTCATATGATCGGGAAACCCTTGTAGCCAAATTGCCCCAGAGAGGTGAACCTTCAAGGGGAAGGATCGCCGGGTCAATATTTTCATGGGCGTAGATATCCTGTTCAATACGCCTTTTTCCGCAAACGAATAAAACCTGAGAATCGGGTTTATGTTTCCGGATCCAGTCCCTGAAAGATATTGCAGGCCATATATGACCGCCTGTTCCGCCGGCGGCTATGAGAATTCTCATATTTCCTCCCCTATTACGTGGTCCTCATAAATCTCAGAAGGACCCCGATCTTGCACCAGCCAAGAACCAGAGAGCTCCCCCCGTAACTGACAAAAGGGAGCGGTACACCAGTCAGGGGAAGCAATCTTAAAACGCCTCCCAGATTAACGAAAAAAGGAATAAATATGGTCAGGGTAATAGCCCAGACCAGCGTTGCCTCAAAGCCCGGTTTCAGGGAACTGTAGGAAAGAAATTGCACCATAAGAAGGAAACCGAAAAGAATTACTACGGAAAAAGTTCCGACCAGGCCTGCTTCCTCACCGATAACAGCAAAAATGAAATCCGTGTGAGCCGCCGGGAGGTATTGCAGTTTCTGAAGACCATGACCTATTCCAACGCCGAACAACCCCCCGTTGGCAAAAGCGATGAATCCCTGGATCGTCTGGAAACCGCTGCCAAGAGGATCGCTCCATGGATCCAGAAACGTGGTTACCCTTTCGATCCTGTAACGGCTCAGGAGGATCACTGGAATAAAAGTAGTTACTGAAGCAGCTACGCCGGCAAGGACAGGCACGGTCCACCCGAAGACCTGGACGAAGATAGCCATCGAAAGGGCAAAAAGTATCAGGGCCCCGCCCAGATCAGGTTGAAAGAAGAAAGGCCAGGCTGAAAGTCCGAAAAGGATAAGGGTCCGGCCAATTGCTTTTTTCCTTCCAAGTCCGGGTTCATTAAGTTTCCTTGAAAGATGTATTGCAAAAGCAAAAAGCATTATTTCCGAAGCCTGCAACGACATCGGCCCAAAACGGACCCACCTGCTGGCTCCGCCTCCTGTACGGCCGATGCCGGGAAAAAGGGTAAGGATCATCAGTACAAGAGCTCCGATCCACAGCACCCCGCTAAATCTTTTCCACAGTTCGGATCTGGGGAGGGTGCATGCTATCATCGCTGCCAATCCGATAATAAGCCACTGGATCTGTCTTAAACCATAAAAGAAGGGCGTTCTTGCCTGTGACTGGGTCAACTGTGCGGTTACCGAGGATATCATGATAATACCCATGCATGACAATATCAGGGGTATGAACCATGTGGACTGCACTGCAAGTCCCCACAGAGGCCGGTTCCTGATGCTCTTGCCGGACTCCCCCCCCGCCATCAGAGATCCCCTTTTCGGATCCTTTTAACGCAATTTATAAAGTCTTCGCCTCGTTCCCTGTAGCTTGAATACATATCCCAACTCGTACAGGCTGGTGAAAGCAGGACAACGTTTCCAGGTTTTGAGAACCTTGAAGCCACAAGAACAGCTTCTTCCATGGAGGCAGCCTCCCGGATCTGCACAACGACACCGTAATTCTCGAGTGATTCCCTTAACCTGGTTTTTTCCTCTCCGATCAGAATTGCAAGATCCACCTCGGATGCGACGGCCTCGGCAAGGGGAGAATAATCCTCACGCTTGCCCTTGCCCCCGAGAATGATTATCTTCCTTCCATCAAGTGACCTGAGTGCTGCAACAGAAGCGGCAACGTTGGTACCCTTTGAATCGTCCACATAGGAAACGCCTTCAATAATATCGACCAGTTCGCATCTGTGGGGAGGAGCCTTAAACGAGGCAAGAGACTCCCCTGCCCCGTCCATGTCTCCGCCAAGCAAACAGAACGCTGCAGCGGACATTGCGGCATTTTCAATGTTATGTCTGCCTAACAGGTGGACATCCGAATGATCGAAAAGTCTAACGGATTGTGCTGCATCATGGATCCAGGCCTGGTTTTCTTTCATGAAAATTGCTGTTGAATACCCGGAGTTCATGTCATTTCCCCAGACAAGGGGTATCGCCCTGACCCGCATATTTTCACGCGGGAAAAGTAAAGGAATGTCCCTTTCCTGGCAGATCACTCTTCCGCTGTCACTGACCATTTCCGTGATCTTTCTCTTGGCAGAAAAGTATTCTTCAAGGGATCCGTGCCAGTCAATATGATCTGGTTCTACATTCGTAACAACGGCGAGATCGAGTATGAGGTCATTCGCCCAGAAAAGCTGAAAACTGCTCAATTCCACCACCAGTACCTCGTTGTCCTGGCCGGCATGATCTGCAAGGGGGCTTCCAACGTTCCCGGCTACGCCAACCCTGATCCCCGCTCTTTCAAACAGGTGGCCTGTCATAAGTGTCGTTGTGGTCTTGCCGTTGCTGCCTGTCACTCCAAGGATTCTCCCTTTGAGGTAGGGTGCTGTAAAATCGACTTCCCCCTCGACCTTCAATCCCTTTTCCATTGCCTTCATTACAGGTTCAGATCCAGGGCCTATACCGGAACTTAGTATCATCCTGTCGCACTGGAAGATATCTTCGGTATGCCCGCCTGACTCAAACCTTATTCCGTATCTTCTATACGTGTCAATCATCGATCCATCTATCTGTTTCCTGTCGGAAACTAAGACCGAATATCCCAGTTTCGCGGCAAGTTTTGCAATTGAAAAACCGCTTATGCCTGAGCCAATGACTGTCACCCTGTTTCCGTTTGTCTGTTTGATTTTCCCCTTCAACGGACCATTTACCATCTGTCGCCTCCAGTTATAGAGAAAGGACGTTTTTTATGAAAAAGGTCAGGAGAACCATCCCCAGGAAGTGAAATGCCCAGAAAATTATTACAACCTGTTTTTCGCTCCACCCGCTTAATTCAAAATGATGATGTATGGGACTCATTCTGAAAACCCTTTTTTTGAAAAACCTGATAGCAATTATCTGGATGATAACCGAAAGGACTTCGATTCCCATTATGAATCCCAGGGGGATCACAAGCAAAAGAAGGTTACCCGCCGCACAAAGGGAGACAAGAAGTCCCCCAAGGAAGTGAGACCCGCAATCGCCCATAAAGATACGGGCAGGGTGAAAATTGTGGAAAAGAAAACCTGCAGTCAAACCCAGGCCCATCAGGGCTCCCGGGAAAACGGCTGCTTTGGAAGAAACAAGACAAACAAGCCAGAAGAAAGAGATACCAGTGGCTCCGGAAGCCAACCCGTCAAGGCCGTCGGTAATATTCACGGCATTCAATGATCCAACCATAAGAAAAACAAGTAAAGGGTAACCAGGAACCAACGGGACTGAAATGCCAGGTGCAAGGAACAGCATGCCTTCCGGCATAAGGGCTGCAGCCCATCCAAGAGCGGCGATAAACTGGACAACAAGCTTTTGGAGGCTCCTGAACCCTTCACTGGATCCCTTGAAATGCTTCAGAAGATCGTCAGCAAGACCTATCAGACCCGCTGTTACAGGAAAGCCAAGAATTGACGATGCCTCCCTGAAACTCCAGATACCTGATCGAACAAGTACATAACCCGCCAACAAGGACACGATCATGAATACAATACCACCCATGGTCGGTATTTGCTGCTTGTCCTCAAGATGCTTCTGCGGGCCGTATAATTTAAGGTTCTGGACAACCCTGGCCTTCCGCAGGAACCTGAACAAGAACTCCTGAAAAACAACCTCAAGAAAAAGAACCCCGGAGAAAAAAATCATCATCCCCATCAGGCAAGTCCTTCCAGGATCCTGATCGCACGTTCGATCCTGAATGAACGGGAGCCTTTGAAAAGGACTACGTCCCCGCGTGACAGGGTTGAACGGAACTGCCCCTCAAGCTCTTCAAGTGATGAAAGACTGTGATTCCCGCTGACGCTTGAATCGGCCACCTTTTCCCAGGATTCACCTATAAGGAAAACGCCATCAACCTTTTTAAAAAATTTGAACATGCTTTTATGCAGTCTGTCAGATCCGGCCCCGAGTTCACCCATTCCTCCCAGAACAGCCCATTTCCTGCCTTTGCAATCCATAGTGGAAAGGGTGTTCAGCGCACCGGCCATTGAGACCGGGTTGGCGTTATAGGTATCATCGATAATAAAATAACCGTTTTTTGAAAAATAGGCTTTACCCCTTCCTGGAAGGGCCTTGAAATTTGAAAGGGATAGCACCTGATCTTCCGGCGGGACTTTCAGGGTATCTGCGACGGCCATGGCAAAACCTGCTGCGTATGCGTTATGTTCCCCGAAAAGCTCGGAGCGCAACTTCCTTTCGCCGGAAGGGGTATTAAAGACCATCTGAAGGTTCAGCGATCCCTCTACGACCTCGAACCTAGTCTGAGAAATTCTGTAAAGGGGGCTTCTCTTCCCGACGGGCAAACCCGTAACTTCTCTCCTCATTTTTGCCAGGGAGCGTGACAAATGGATATTATCATAGTTATAAGACATAACCCTGAGGGTTGGAGAATCCATCAGTTCCAGCTTGGCCTTCAGTACACCGCTGACGGAACCAAGACCTTCAAGGTGGCCTGGGCCAATCTCGGTAATGACACCTATGTGGGGATGATAATCTTCCGCCATGGTCCGTATCTCTCCCGGGTGACTGGTTCCAAATTCAAGTACCAGGATATTTGTTCCAGGGGGGGATCCCATAACTGTAAGGGCACATCCTATCCAGGTATTAAAACTTTTTTCAGCACAGGAAACTCCCTTGAGCCCCGAAAGAACGGTCCTGATCATTTCCCTGGTCGTCGTTTTGCCGACAGTGCCTGTAATTGCAATAATATTTGATGGATCAAGTATTTCGAGCCATTTCCGCGACAGATCCCTGAGGGCTTTTCCGGTATTATCCGTCAGAATGACTGGTATTTTTTCCCCCAACGCCCTTTGCACCGATCCACCAGCCTTCGAGGCATCCAGGATCAAAGCTCCAGCACCTTTTACAATGGATTCCTCTATAAAGGAATGGCCATCCTGCTTTTCTCCTTCAAGGGCGACAAAAACGTCGCCGGGTGATACCTCTCTGCTGTCGATCTTGAAGGAAAGCGGGACGGGGATGTCGGGGCCGAAAAATTGCGCCCCGATCGCTCCAGCAGCCTCTGAAATGGTCCACCTGATGCCTTTGGCAGATCGTCCCTTCATTGGGCCTCACTCGTTCCTGACCATTCAATAACGGCATCCCTGTCGCTGTAGGCAATTGTTCTGTCCGAAAAGACAATGTTCCTTTCTGGACCTTTACCGGCGATAAGTACTGCGTCACCTTTTGAAGCATGGTCAAGGGCAAAGAAAACTGCTTCTCTCCTGTCAAGAATGACGTCGATCTTTGATCCAGGACCATCTGAAATGTCCGGTATGCCTTTCATAATATCTGCTGCTATCGCACCCGGGTCTTCGCTGCGGGGGTTATCCATGGTTATTACGACCCTGTCTGCCATCGCTGAGGCGACCTTCCCCATTATCGGCCTGTTTCCCTTGAAACGGTCACCGCCTGATCCGAACACCACCCATATTTTACCTTTGCAGACCTCTCTGATAGAGGAAATGACGTTCTTAAGAGCATCTGGAGTATGAGCGTAATCAATAAGGGCTGTAACTCCGTTGGCCAGGTCGAAACTCTGTAGTCTACCCGGAACCTGGGGCATCTTTTCCAGACCTGTTTTTATGAGTTCAGGCTCCAGGCCCATTGCCAGCGAAACAGCCGCGGATCCAAGGGCGTTCCTTGCGTTGAACCTCCCGGTAAGGGGAAGGTCCAGGTCTATGACTGGTTTGCCTTGGGGGCTAATTATCTTCAACTTGATCCCGGAAAGGGACAAGGATGATATCAACCCAAGATAATCAGGAGCAAATTCCTTCTCCAGCGCAAAGGAAACGACCTCGCCCGGGAATGCTTTTTTAACAAGCCTGCCGTAAGGGTCTGCGGCGTTTGAAGCTCCCACCCATTCGCTGCATCTCATATAATCCCTGAAAAGGGACATTTTGGCCTCAAAATAATTCTCCATGCTCCCATGAAAATCCAGGTGTTCAGAGGTCAGGTTTGTAAAAACCGCGGCATCAAACCTGCATCCTGACAGTCTTCCCTGAGCCAACCCGTGGGAGGAAGCCTCCATGACACAGGATCGGCAACCGTTAATCTTCATCTCTGAAAGCATTCTCTGTACATGGTGTCCCTCAGGCGTGGTCCTGTCAGCCTCGGTCTCAATCCCACACCCGGTATCATAAACAACAGTGCCGATAAGTCCTGCCTTTTCCCCGGCTGCTGAAAGAATGGACCGCATCATGAATGCTGTTGTTGTTTTCCCGTTCGTTCCTGTTACTGCTACCATTCTCAGGGAATCTGCGGGTTTCCCGTAAAAGGGAGCTGAAACGTGGCCAAGGCTTTTTCTTGAGTCGTTCACCAGTATATGGCAGATCCCTGCATTCGTAATTCTTTCACTGACAAGCGCAACGGCACCCTTGCGGACGGCATCGCAAGCATGATCGTGACCATCCTGTCTTGCCCCTTTTACGCAGACAAACAGGCTTCCTGGTGATACATCTCTTGAATCCATTGACAGTCCTGTTATCTTTGGATCTTCAGGAAAATATCCCTCAACAGGGCTGCCATCTGCACTGTATAAACCCTTCAGAAAGTCAATATTCCTTAGAACTGCTACAATCTCAGACAAAAGCAAATCTGGCCACCTTGCCCTCTTCAGGAGATCTGTTCGATATCAAGAACAATATTCCGGAAAACCGGTGCTGCGACTTTTCCTCCCAGAAAATCCCCGGAGCGTGGATTGCCTATGACGACAAGAAGAAGATATCTGGGGCTGTAACTGGGCCAGAAGCCTACAAAAGAAGGAGTATAATCACCCTTCAGATAACCGCCTGCACCAGGTACCTGTGCAGTTCCTGTCTTACCCGCCACGGAAGAGCCCGCCACATCGGCAGTCCTTCCTGTTCCCTTTTCTACGGCCTTCCTCATGGCCTCCGTCATCCACCATGAAGCCTTTTTGGAAAAAACCTCGGTGACTACAAAAGGTCTTCCCTGGTATTGGACCGACCCGTCCCTGCTTCTGATCTCGGAAACAATGTAAGGCTTCATTACCTTACCGCCATTTGCCAGGGCACCTGTCGCTACAGCCAGTTGAAGAGGAGTTACTCCAATGCCGTGTCCTATGGATATTGTCGCAGGCACCGATCCCCTCCACTGGGACGGTGGGATCATCAGGCCGGATTCTTCCCCGGGCATCTCGATTCCGGAAGGCTCGCCAAAACCGCACCTTCTCAAAAAGGAGTAGGTCTGAAAGGGGTCTGAATTCCTTACGCTCGTGACCATACCCACGTTGCAAGAGTCTGAAATAATGGTAGTAGGATTCACCCTGCCGTGCGATTTTATGTCATGAATTGTAACATCTGCAACTTTGATACGCCCCTGACAGTTTACCGAGGTTTGTTCTCCCACTTCCCCGTTATCTATCAGGTTGCCCATAATAATTGGTTTAAGGGTGGAGCCTGGCTCGAAAACCCTCGAAATAACGTTGTTCCTGAGGGATTCTTTTGCTGAAAAAGTGTTCCTGTCATTGGGGTCGAAATCCGGAAGGCTTGCCATTCCCAGGATCTTTCCGGTAGAAGGTTCAAGAAGTATTCCTGCAGCCCATTCGGCCTTGTGGGATACAAAGCCCTCTCTAAGCCTGCTTTCAAGTATATGCTGAAGTCTTGAGTCAATCGTCAGTTGAACCATGGAGTCGTTGCCGGCAACAAATGATTGCCCGGGTATGGCTACATCAACAAAATTTCCCCTTGCGTCCTTGGCAATGATACGCCCCTCAGGGGGTGCATAAAGTACTGAATCCCAGAATAGTTCCGAACCGGCGAGTCCCCGGTCGTCAATATCACAAAAACCAAGAACATGGGAAAGAGTGTTGCCTTGGGGATAGATCCTTTTGGTCTCCTTGACCCAGAACAAACCAGGGAGTTTGAGGTTTGCTATCTTGTCGGAAACAGGGGGGTCTATCTTCCGCGCAATCAGGAAATACCTTCCCTCGATATTCCCCGATATTCTTTCAAGTCTTGAACGGGGTATCAGGTCCTGCAGCAGTGGAGCGTTTGCAGGATCCCAAAGGGTGGGGTCAATAAAAAAACTGATGCTGGGTGTGGAAATTGCGAGGGAAATGCCATTCCTGTCCCTGATGTGCCCCCGTGGGGCAGTTACCCTTAGCCTGGCCCAGTATTGGCTGCCCGCCTGGGAACGGACCCTTGGATCCGGGTCAAGCTGAAGGGAACATAACCTGAAGAGTAGCACGGCAATGAATAAGGCAAGAAGAAACCATGGGCTCTTCCTCAGGCGCATCATGCGATCCTGCCCGTCCTTTTAGATAGGTATGGAATTTACTGCCGGGCTGAAGCCTTTCCAGTTACTGAATCGACCAGCCACACAAGGGCCTTTCGGAGCCTGCCTGCCTCGGAACTTGTTTTCCCGCTTGTGGCCATCAGGGTTCTTTCAGCCGGGGTTATCTTCACAAGACCGATATTCGCGGAAGCCTTCATGCCCAGTTCCGATCTTGCATAACTATACACTCTTGTCGGATTCAGTAAACCGGCAAGATCCTTTTCGAGACGGGCCTGTTCTTCCTCCCTAAGCACTATCTGTCGCTGGATATCTGCAAGTTTGTACTCAAGATCCAGGGAATAAAGCCTCAATGCGACAAGACCCATCAGAAGAGATACAACTCCCACACATAGCAGAATACATATTGATCCTCTTCCTTTCAGCTGCTTCGATTCTTCAAAGGGAAGCTGCATCGTTTCTGCTATCATTTGACTTTTCCCTCCATGGGCCTTCCTGAAAAATGAAAGGCCCTGAGTTTTGCGCTTCTGGATCTCCGGTTTTCCTCGAGTTCCTCCTGCCCGGGAGTCAGGGGTTTTCTGAATGGCATTTTTCCCAGCCCTCCGGAACTCCATTCCCTGAATTTGTTTTTTACAATACGGTCTTCAAGAGAGTGGTAGCTGACCACTATTACTGCCATTCCTCTATCGTTAAGGCCATTGCACTGTTCTAGTGCATCCTCCAGTGCATTAAGCTCATCATTAACGGCTATCCTCAGGGCTTGAAAAACCTTTCTTGCAGGGTTTCTCCCCATCTTCCTCTGAACGGGTGCAGGAAGGGTTTCCCGGATCACACTGACAAGTTCTGATGTGCTGGTTACAGGGCCGGATCGCTCCCTGTACCTGACGATCCCCCTGGCGATCTGCATTGCGTAGGGTTCCTCGCCATATTTCCTGAAAATTGCCGCCAGGTCCCTCATTCCGTAGGTGTTTACTATCTCTGCGGCAATTCCCTGCTGTTCATCGGTCATGTTCATTCGCATGTCAAGTGGACCATTTTCCTGAAAGGAGAATCCTCTGTCAGGTGATTCTATCTGCATGCTTGAAACACCAAGGTCGAAAAGTACAGCATCGGGTTTGCCCATACCGGATTCCTGAAGGAGGCTCGAAAGATCCCGAAAATTTCCGTGTATTGCCCTGAAACGGTCTCCAAAATCAGATAACCTTCTTTTTGCTACCTCGATTGCCTGTGGATCCTGATCGATGCCAAGCACCGCTACCTTCTGCCATTTGTGCAGGATCCCTTCGGAGTACCCTCCCAGACCAAGAGTGGCATCAACGATCAATCTTTTGTTATCAAGATCCTCGAGCAACCTGCAGACTTCGGGAAGCATGACAGGAATGTGCACGCTCATAACCCCTCAACCTCTTCCGCGATGTCGGGCAGGTCCTTCCGCACATTTTCAAGATACGTATTCCAGGAGCTGGAATCCCAGAGCTCTATATGGTCTCCGACGCCAATTACGCTTACTTCCTGGTCCAGTTTTGCATGCAGACGAAGGTTTGAAGGAATCAGAACCCTTCCTGAAGAGTCGAACTGGATCTCGTGAGCCGTGGCGAGAAGGACCCTGAGAAAATCCCTTGTCCTTCCCTTTGAAAAGGACATCTGCTGAAATCTTTTCAACAGATCTTGCCATCTGTCAGAGGGATAAACCGATACACACTGGTCGATCCCGACGGTAGCGACAGCGCTATCGCCGAGTTCTTCGCGGAACCTTGACGGAAGTACTATTCTGCCTTTATTGTCAAATTTATGTTCGTAGGTTCCCACTAACATGGGATTTGCCTCCCATTTCTTGCCACCTTATGCCACTTTGCTCCACTTTAGCATTATTATTAACCTGTTTATAGACCTGGAGTCCTTATTAGATAGATTGTTCTGGGTCCTTGGGACTATCTTTTACACTTCGCAACAAAAAAGGAGCGCATCATTGATAGATGCGCTCCTGCATTTGCGTTTTTTACGGGAAGCAGCCCTTAAGCCGGGTTCTGTGTGAAGCGGTCATTTGTCTAGGAACCGGCTTGCGCCGGATCTCAAGCGACCGTACCCGAGGGTCGGCGGGCAGCCTCATCCCCTCCTATTCGGTCTTGCTCCGGGCGGGGTTTGCCTAGCCTGCCGGTCACCCGGCAGCTGGTGGGCTCTTACCCCACCTTTTCACCCTTACCCGGCACTCACTTGATCTTCTGGAGCAAGGGATACACTGATCGCTTCTCTTATAGCTGAAGTTATCAATGTAGCGCCAAAAAATTGAATGAGTGCCGGGCGGTATGTTTCTGTGGCACTTTCCTTGGGTTCACACCCACTGGGATTTCCCCAGCGCCCTGCCCTGTGGAGCCCGGACTTTCCTCTCCCCCGAAAGGGCAGCGACCGCATGAGCTCCTTCCCGCAGTATAACAGTCTATCATCTTTAACAAATTTTTGCTGCAGCCAGATAAAAAAAGGGCGACCCAGGCCGCCCGATTTGTCGTGTATTGTCACTCCTGTATTTCAGAAAGTGCAAGGTGCCTGTTTTTCAATGGGATCGCACGATCTCCTTGATCCTCATTAGCCTGCTCAGGTTTGCTCTTTCCTGTTCGTCCAGCTTCATGGTGATGTACCTGATAGTCTCCTGGAACGATGGTATCAGGACGTGTTCAAGGGCATTGACGCGCCTCCTGGTCCTTTCGATCTCGACCGCCATAAGTCTGAGGGCTTTCTCTTCCGCAGCCAATGAGACTAGCCCTGGGAGGAGCCTGAAAAATTTTTCAAGAGCTACATCCAGGTTACCGGTGGTGGTTCCCAATCCGTAGTTTAAAGAACTCTCACCCTCCTCAACTTCAAAAACAGGTACGATCACACTCATTATGTTCTTTCTTGATACCTTTAAGGAAAGTCCTGCTCCCGTGATCATCAGAGCCTGCTCAAGCATGGCAGGAAAAGTCTGGGCTCTTGCAAGGAGAAAACTCCTGTAGCATTCTTCCAGTTCCTTTTCGATCTTCTCCCTTAGGTCCTTGAGCCCTTTTGCTTTCTCAAGGAATGCCTTGATGAGGGCATCCTGTTTGTCCTTAAGAAGCTTGTGCCCCCTTTTGGCCACCTTGTGCCGGACCTTGAGGCGGGAGAGTTCCATCCTGTTCGGGTTCACATTAAGTAATTTGGCCATATCAGGTTCTCCTTGGCTTGTTTTTTCCCATTGGACACCGTGGAAAAAGGTCTCGATTAACCTTTTGCTGCTTCTTTTCTGGGAAGAAGGTACTTCTCGATGTAGGCGTCCTTGACGCGCTTTAATTCCTTAACAGGTATGAGGGTCAGCAATTCCCACCCAAGTTCGAGGGTTTCCTCGATGGACCTGTTCTCATATTCCCCCTGCCTGACATAGCGATCCTCGAAATTTTCCGAGAACTCTGCGAAAGCCTTGTCCTCTTCTGAAAGCGCACCTTCACCCAGGATGGTAGCCAGCTCTTTTGCCTCCTTGCCCCTGGCATATGCCGCAAAGAGCTGGTTCATTAGATCTGCATGATCTTCCCTGGTCTTGCCGGCGCCAATTCCCTTGTCTTTCAGCCTTGAAAGAGAGGGCATAACATCGACCGGCGGAAAGATACCTTTCCTGTGAAGAGTTCTGCTCAGAATTATCTGACCCTCGGTAATGTAGCCTGTAAGGTCCGGGATAGGATGGGTCTTGTCATCTTCGGGCATCGTCAGTATGGGGAACTGGGTGATGGATCCCTTTTTCCCTTTCAGTCGCCCGGCCCGCTCATACATGGTCGCAAGATCGGTATAAAGGTATCCGGGATATCCCCGCCGTCCGGGGACTTCTTTTCTGGCAGAGGAGATCTCCCTCAATGCTTCACAGTAATTGGTAAGGTCCGTCAATATTACCAGAACCTGATAATCTTTTTCGAAGGCAAGGTATTCGGCGCATGTAAGGGCAAGACGGGGAGTGGTTATCCTTTCAATAGCCGGATCATCGGCAAGGTTGACGAACATGACCGTTCTTTCTATTGCGCCGGTCCTCCTGAAATCCTCCATAAAGAAAGATGCTTCCTCAAAGGTTATGCCCATTGCGGCAAAAACGACCGCAAAATCCTCGTGCCCTCCAAGTACGGTCGACTGCCTGGCTACCTGGGCCGCGATCCTGTTGTGAGGCATCCCGCTTCCCGAGAAGATAGGCAGTTTCTGCCCCCTTACCATGGGGTTCATGCCGTCTATGGTAGAGATGCCTGTCTGGATAAATTCGGAGGGATAGTCCCGAGAATATGGGTTCATGGGATATCCGTTAACGTCGAGGGTCTTGTCCGGGATGATCGCCGCCCCTCCGTCAACCGGTTCCCCTCTTCCATTGAAGATCCTGCCCAGCAGATCTTTGCTTACAGGAAGTTCCAGCACTTTCCCCATGAAAACAACCTTGGTGCTGTCCAGGTCTATACCGGTAGTACCTTCAAAAACCTGAACAAGCGCGTTATCACGGGTTATCTCCAGAACCCTTCCCCTTCTGCGTTCACCGTTTGCAAGTTCGATCTCGACAAGTTCGTCGTAACGCACGTCCTCGGTCTTTTGAACCACAAGAAGCGGTCCAGAAAGGTTTGATATGGTCCTGTATTCTTTAGGCAACATCGCCCATGCCCCCTTCCGGAAGCAGTTTCTCTACTTCCTTCTTCATTTGCGGGAGTAGATCGTCGATCTTTTGAAGCTCCTTTTCGTCAACGTATCTCATCCTTGCTATCTGGTCCCTTACAGGTAGAGAAAAGACTTCCTGGATGGTGGAACCCCTTTCCAGGGCATCCTTGCAAAGATGATGGAAACTGATAATATTCCTGAGCATTCTGTATTGCTTGTCCATTGATGCAAAGGTGTCGACCTCGTGGAATGCATTCTGGTGAAGGAAATCCTCACGAAGTGATTTTGATGTCTCAAGGATCATTCTTTCCTGCCTCGAAAGAGCATCAATACCGACAAGGCGCACGATCTCCCTGAGCCTGTCCTCTTCTTCGAGAAGAGACATGGCCTCTGTCCTGAGAGCACTCCATTCGCCATCGTAAAGGTTGTCCCAGTATTCACCCAGCGTTTCAGCATAGAGGGAATAGCTAAGAAGCCAGTTGATGGCTGGGAAATGTCTCTGGTAGGCAAGGTTTGCGTCCAGCCCCCAGAAAACTTTGGTAACCCTGAGTGTGTTCTGACTGACTGGTTCGGAAAGGTCGCCCCCCGGAGGTGAAACAGCCCCTATCGAGGTGATGGATCCCTCTCTGCCTTCAGATCCAAGACATATTGCCCTTCCCGCTCTTTCGTAGAAACTGGCAAGCCTTGTCCCAAGGTAGGCAGGATATCCCTCCTCACCGGGCATCTCTTCAAGTCTTCCGGAGATCTCCCTGAGAGCCTCGGCCCAGCGGCTTGTAGAGTCAGCCATAAGGGCGACAGAGTATCCCATATCTCTATAATACTCTGCAATAGTGATACCTGTGTAAATACTTGCTTCTCTCGCCGCGACAGGCATGTTGGAGGTATTTGCTATCAGAACTGTCCTTTTCATAAGAGGTTCTCCGGATCTCGGGTCCTCAAGCTCGGGGAATTCCAGCAGGACATCTGTCATTTCATTTCCACGTTCTCCGCAACCGACATAAACGACTATTTCGGCATCGGCCCATTTTGCCAGCTGGTGCTGAATGACGGTCTTGCCTGATCCGAAAGGTCCGGGAACACACGCGGCTCCCCCTCTGGACAGAGGGAAGAAAGTATCTACAACACGCTGCCCCGTCGTAAGAGGAACATTTGGAGCAAGCCTCTGCAGGACCGGCCTCGGGGTCCTGACGGGCCACCTTCTTAGCATTGCAACTTCGGTGTCATTTTCCCCGTCAGAAATGACGGCAATAGTATCTTCTACTGTGAAAGACCCGCTGTAGACCTTTTTAACCGTTCCCCTTACACCATGAGGTACGAGGATCCTGTGCTTTACCAGGACCGTTTCCTGAACTGTTCCAAGGAGATCCCCATGACCTACTTCTGCCCCTTCTTCAACGGCCGGTTCAAAATCCCACTTCTTTGACCGGTCAATGGCAGGTACGTTTATTCCTCTCGAAATGTAGGGACTTTCCGCTGCTTTTTCTATCAGGTTCAAGGGTCTCTGGACACCGTCATAGAACTGTTCTATCAGACCGGGTCCCAGTTCAACACTTAACGGTGCTCCAGTACTTTGAACGGGTTCCCCCGGTTTCAGTCCCGAAGTCTCTTCGTAAACCTGTATGGAAGCGGTTGATCCCTTGAGTTCGATGATCTCTCCGACAAGACCAAGTTCCCCGACCCTTACAACGTCGTACATTCCAGCGCCGCTCATTCCGTCGGCTACGACCAGCGGGCCGGAAATTTTGGCAATGGAACCGATAATTTTCTCTTTAATGGCCAATAATATCCCCTCCGCGTACACTCTTGTCTTTTGGTGTCTACCTTATTTGACGGCAAAAATATCCATCCCGACAGCTCTTTCTACACTGTCCCTGATGGATTTTATTCCGATCCCCGTGGAACCCCTGATACCGGGAACAGGGATTATGCTCATGGAGTAACTTTCGTTAACCTCTTCCACAAGCTCCAGGTTATCCCTGTAAAGGTTATCCACAAGGAAAACCACCGCATACTGGTCTTTGACAAGCTGGACAAGAAGATCCCTGAGATCATTTTCCGGTGTAAAAGGGGTTACACCTACCGCCTGGAACGGAAGAACGCTCTCAAAATCGCCGACCGCTGCCATGAGCAGCTTTCCGGATCCGTCAGACATTTCGCAAAAGCCTCCTAAGCACTGAACGGTCAGCCCCATTCCCTATACCGACGAGGAGGATCCTGAGATTCTTGGCTTCGATCTCCTTCATCCAGAGAAAATGCAGTACGTTCTCTGGTGCGAAAGCACTGTATTTGAATTTTGCAAGGACACCAGACAGGTGATCATCTATCGACCTCTCAAGGTCTACGATCAGGGAATCAAGGCCGGTATGCTCCTGGGCACCCGACAAGGTTCTCGAGACATCAGAGAAAGAAAGAAATCTTTCCCAGCCTTCAAAAGGTTCATTGATGAGGGGCAGGATCTTTTCCACCGGGACAGATCCCCCGTTGTGGAAGAAGGGCGCAGCCTGGGAGGTCTCAAACCCCATCCTCTTCAGTCTGGCAAGGTTGCGGATATTCTCGGCATCAATCCTGGACCTTACAAAAAGTCTTACACCTTCAAAGGGCATCTGGCCCGCAATTTTGATCTGAAGCGAAAAAAGGGCCTCGTCAAGTATTCTTTCTACCTGTAAAATATCGCGGGACTGATCCCAGACGGAAACACATTCGGGAACAGTCCTGTGAAACCCGAGGGGCATAAGACGGTAATCCTCGCTCTCAACGGCCATTACCATTTCCTCGACAGGGACGTTGCCAAGACCGGTCAGGAGGTCCATTCTCCTTTTCCCGCCCTGTTTCTGGACGAACAGGCCTTTGAGAAGAACCTTGATGTTGTGAACGTCGTATTGCAGGCGACAGATGGTATAGAGCCCTGGATCCGGAACGAACTTCTCCGTTTCCGAATAAACATACTGCAACTCGGCCTCTATTGCCTGGTCAAACCTTTCTTCGCTCTGCTGTTCCAGGATCCATTTCCCGTATGGTGTTTCGGATATGACCCTTATCGCAGAAGACAGATCTTCACTGTCAATAATACGTTGAAAGACACCCGGTTCAAGGAACCGGTTTTCCATGGCCCTCAATCTGGATACGGTATAACCGTAGTCAACAGTACAGGTCATTTGGAAACCCCCGTTCATTCAGTGAAGAGACGGCGGACAACCTCTGCCTCCATGTGTTCCCTTGTCCAGCGAAGCAGGACTTCCAGGGTACAGTTGACGTAAATATCTCCTCTGCGAAGTACAAAACCACCTGAGCCCGGAACCTTTTCTTCAGAGTACGAGAGTCTCTTGTTGTACTTTTCGTTAAAAGCTTCTACCCATTTTCCGGTAAGAATTTTGTCACCCTTCGCAAAAGAGACTTCTTCATCACCTGTAACAGAGGCTTCAGCCAGCAGCCCTTCCATAAAACTCATGTACCTTGCATCGGGGGTCTGGGAAAGCATTTTCAGGGCATTGTTGAATGTCATGTCGATCAGTTCTCTTCTTGCCCCAAGGTCAAGCTTCCTGACTTCAAGGTCGGCAACTATCTTTTTTCTCCTTCTTACTTCCGCCTCTTCGAATTTGATCTTTTCGTCGAGGCGTTTCTGGAGTTTTTCACTTTCCTGCCTTGCAGCAGCAAGTATCTCGTCGGCCTGTTCCCTGAATTTGACGATTATCTCGTCTGCCTCTGCCCTGGCATCTGATTCTATCTTGGCCTTGATATCAGCTAAGGACATCGATCTCACCCCGTCGTCTAGGATGCCGATCAGAACTGGATGCTGTTAAGAAGGATTATGCTCATCAGCAACGCTAGAACGGCGTAGGTTTCAACCATTGCGGGCAGGATGACTGCCTTGCCCGTTTCTTCCGGTCTCTTTGCTATCATCTGGATGCAGGCCGCAGAGGTCTTACCCTGGGCTATACCCGAATAATAGCCTGCTATAGCTATCGGGAGGCATGCGAACAGCACTCCAAGTCCCTGCCAGACATTAACGGATACTACTGCCCCCCCAAGCAGACCAACCTTCAGGATGGCAAAAAAAGCTGTCAGAAGCCCGTAAATCCCCTGGGTTCCTGGAAGAGCCTGAAGAAGCAGAACCAGTCCGAATTTACCTGGATCTTCAGTCATTATTCCTGCACCTGATTCACCCGCGATTCCGACACCAATTGCCGAACCAGAACCAGCGAAGCCAGCGGCAAGCGCCGCACCGAGAACTGCAAGCATGATTCCCAGCTGATCCATTATTCAAGAACACTCCTCTCGTACTTGTAAAAAAATATTCAATGCCTTGCTAATTAACACTGTCCTCCAACCCGTTTGGGGCTATCCTTGTATATTTTGTTTCGAATTTCAGCGGAGTGAAAACCCTCCCGCCGCCGCTGTAAAACTTGCTGAAAAATTCGACATACTGAAGGCGGAGAGAATGGATAAAGGATCCAAGCACATTGACCACAACGCTGAAAAGATGACCCCCGAAAAAGATCAGAATTGCAAGGAGCCAACCGACATAGGGGATGCCGGACACAAGGCCTGTAAGCGTATTGACTATCATGGCTATGGCAGAGGTGGCTAGGCCCAGGGCAAGCAGGCGGCTATAGCTCAGCACATCTCCAAGATAGGAGGTGATATTGTATAGGCTCAACACTCCCGATAATGCCTTTCGGATTATCCCGGGTTTGTCCCTGCCCTGCGTTGCGACAAGGGTCAGGGCACCAGCCGCTGCCAGGGCTTTTCCTGCGAAAAGAGCGCTGGCGCCTCCAAGACCGAAGGACGAGCCTCCCCATACAAGTATTCCTGCAATAAGAGCGAGCCAGCCTCCCTGGTCTCCAAGGGCAGCCACGATATCCCCTTTCCTTAAGGCATCCCACATGGCGATCAGGATACCGAACATTATCTGCACTACTCCAAGGGCCAGGGATATTGCAAGAAATGTGATAGGGTCGTTCATGGGTCTGATCATTACGAAGCTGTCCTTCAAGGCACGCAGGGGCTTGAATACTCCGAACACGTCTATCATATCCCCCAGCCAGCTCCCTGTTAAGGCGCCGACAATGATCGTGGAAACGCTTCCAAGCAGCAGCAGCATGAAAAAGTTCCTGGTATCCCCTGAAAGCCTGTATCTTACAAGGGCAAAAAGGAAGAAAGCTCCCATAACAAGGCCATATCCTCCATCACCAAGGCACATGCCGAAAAACAGGAAGAAAAACGGAGCCATGACTACCGTCGGGTCGATCCCCTCGTAGGAGGGCATTCCATATAGTTTGGTAAGGGGGGAGAACGGGGAAGCCCATCGGGGGTTTTCAAGAATGATCGGAGGATGCTCCCCTGGAAGGGGATCTTCAACGCTGACATCTATCAGTTTTATGCAAGGCTTGAGGGCTTTTTCCAGTTCCATTATCCTGTCCGATGGTACCCAGAGGGAAATGGACGACACCTTTTCTGTTGATTCCCCTGAGGAGCCGGCCTCACGCCTGCCGGAGACTATCATCAGCAAATCGTGGATCTTCCTGACGGTGGGGACCCACTCTGAAGCCATTTTACGTGATTCTGAATCCGCCTTTGAAATCGCTTCCGAAAGATTTTCACGGAGAGAGACCATCCTTTCGATCTCTTTTTCGGGAATATCCTCGATGCCCTGAGGGCAATCAACCCGTGAGAAACCGCAAGAAGCAGCATTCTCCATAACTTTCTGCTCGAGGGATCTTGGAAAAACAAGAACGGCCATGGTCTCCGGTGCCTTTTCAGCTGTCGGGGCGACGTAGATCTCGCCCTGTCCCTCGATCATCTCAAGGAAGGATTCTTTCAGGCTCTCGCTCTTGCTGGTGGCAATTGTACCCATAATTCCCATGAGCCTTTCCGTACCCCTGGCAACGACCCACATCGGCAGGTCGAGACCCCTTAAAGGATCCAGAAGCTCAAGATGGTTCGATAACTGGGACATCTCGGAGCGCATCTCGGATATGCGCCTCTCGAGTCTTCTTGCCTCAGCCGCCATACTTTCGATGTCGGTTTTCTCCATAAGGGTGCCCAGTTCAGTTAATGAGACAGGAGGTTTGGGGCCGAGGAGCCGTTCAAGCATTCCGCCCTCTTCTTTAAAAAGAGGTTCGAGGAACCTTAGAAGAAACCGGCTGTCGGAAAGGCGTCTTTCCAGTCCGGGAATATCTCGTGTCCTGGAACTTTCCGGGGGTGGAGCGGATCGCTGTCTCGTGGCCCCTTCTCCGTCTTCGCCCGGGATGATCTCACAACAGCCGAGGGCCTGAAGGGCCGCAACGACCTCATCCAGGATGTCGTGATGTGAAAGGATCCGGACCCTCTTAACCCTTGCTACTGCCATATCGTGCGAACACCTCTTCGGCAACCCAGGAGGCTGCTTCCTCGACCCGGCCTCCCTGGCTTTTTACAAGTGCTCCGGCTTCAGTTCTTCCTTTTTCGATTATCGCTCCGGACTCTTTTTCGGCTTCTTCCTCAAGTTTAAGGATGGTGTCCCTTAAGGTCCTGTGGTACTTCTGGCGGGATTCCTTGGTTAACTCCTCAGCTTCGGTTTTAGCCTGCGCTACGATCCGGGCTCCTTCGGAGCGAGCTTCCTGAACTGTCTGCCTTGCCCTGGTTTCCGCTTCGGTGATCTCTTCCGCGATGTTTTTCGGCACTTGGACAACCTCCCGGCATGCATAATACTGTATAAAGGGATATTTTTAACAAACCTTCACGATTCTACTGGTCTGGACCTGCCTCTGTCAACTCGGTATACCTGATACGTCAGAAGAATCCTTATCTGAAATTCTTCTTTCTATTGGGTCCTTTATTCCTGTCATCATCAAGAGGGGCTAGATCGATCCAGGCAGGTCCCACATCAAGAATAGCATAAAAAAAATGGAGCGGACAACGGGATTCGAACCCGCGACCCTCGGCTTGGGAAGCCGATGCTCTACCAGCTGAGCTATGTCCGCCCTCGATGGCTCATTATAATTGGCGGGAAATGGTTTGGCAATAAAAAAGTTTCCCCGCGATCACTGCTTTTCAAAAACGGCAATGGATTCTACATGGAAGGTCTGAGGGAACATATCGAAAGGCCTTGCACTCTTGAGGCGATACCCGTTCATCACAAGGAAAGCGCAATCCCTGGCAAGAGTGGCAGGATCGCAGGAAATGTAAACCACAACTGAAGGGGCGAGCTCTTTCAGGCCCATCAGCACTCTTTCCGAGCACCCTTTTCTCGGTGGATCCATTACTACCGCATCAAATTTTCTCCCTGAAAGGTTTTCCACTGCTGTTTCAGCACTGGTCCCGATCATTTCGATCGATCCGGAAAGGTCGTTGTTTTCCGCGTTGATCCTCAGGAAAGAGACAGACTCAGGCCATTCTTCGACCGCACAGACTTTTCGCCCCTTCCTGGCCAGGAAGAGGGTCAGGGCACCGGTACCGCAGTACAGTTCCAGCACACTGCCTATCCCGTAATTGTCGAGAATTTCCACTGCGGCTTTGAAAAGATTCCCGGCCTGTCTTGTATTGACCTGGAAAAAAGAAGTGGGTCCATATTTCAGGGAAAAGGGTCCCAGGGTCTCAATGATCTCCGGCTTGCCCAGGATCGGCCTGGACGATCTCCCAAAGATCGTGTTGCCTGGCTGGGCGTTGTAATTGGCAACTACTCCCCCAATCCTCTCCGATATGTCGAACAGGGATCGTGAAAAGTCATTGAAGGCTCTCTCCTGGTTAGAGGATGCCGGACGATTAAGTACCGGCACTATTAGAAGAGAACGGCCCAGATCTCCTGATCTGACGACGATATGCCTCAGACATCCTGCCTGTCTTTTTTCATCATACAGATCCAGCGTGGTGTTCTTCAAAAGTAATGACATCGGGGAAATGAGAGACTCTATTCCGGGTTCCAGGACAGGGCAAACATCGATCGGCACCAGGTCGTGGGATCCCTCCCTGAAAAAACCTATGGACTTCACCGATCTTTCAGAACTCACAGGAAAGGATGCCTTGTTGCGGTATCCCCATTGAACAGGAGAAGGTTCACAAGGGGGGGTGTCAAAGTTCCTTATCCCGGCTATCCTTTTTATAGCGTCATCAAGGGACTGCCTTTTAAGGTCTTTCTGAAGGCCGTATGAAGCATGCTGCAGCGCGCAACCCCCGCAGATACCGAACCATGGACATCTGGGTACGACTCGGCCGGGGTTCGGCTCGATCACCTTTTCCAACTCCATGATACCGTAGGATCTCTTTTCAACGGTTACTTTGCCGCGGATCCTCTCCCCGGGCAGGGCGCCGCTTACAAACAGCACGAATCTCCCTTCCCCCAGACGGGTTATTCCCTGCCCTCGGCTGTTTGTGGTTTCGATAATGACTTCAAGATTTTTCCCCTTCAAAACACCCATCTACGATCCTCTCTTCATAATTGGCACAAAAAACCACTGGCCTTAGTTCAGAAAAAAGCGGAAGGCATTTGGGCCTTCCGCCAAAAATACGATCCTTGATAACTTTTTCCGGTTATTTCTTTTCCTTCATTAGCCGGTAGCCTTCGTTGAAGGCCTTTTCATTCATCTCTTCCGTTCCCTTGGGGACCCTGGCAAGGATCGCTTTCTTTACGGAATCGGGCTTCATCAGTTCAAGGGTTTCAAGGATCCTGGCCGTCACACCCAGGGCCACCATGTTGGTGACCAGTTCTCTTCCGATCTTTTCTCTGGCTGTCTTGACAATGGGGAGCATCAGAACCTCGGCTTTGCTTTGAGGGACCGACGAAACGTATGTGTCATCGACTATTGCAATACCGCCCTCGCCTGTCTCGGAAAGGAACTCGTCACATGAGGTCTGGTTAAGGATGATCTGAAGGTCAGGGAACGTGGCCTTCGGATAATCGATCTCACCCCTGGAGATGACCACTTCGGATTTGGATTTTCCACCCCGCGCCTCTGGACCGTAAGCCTGTGACTGCACGGCGTTAAGACCTTCAAAGATAGCGGCAGCTTCTCCAACCACGACGGCGGCAAGGATCACGCCCTGTCCCCCTGAACCGGCAAATCTTATCTCGTATCTGTCTCTCATGCCTTGTCTCCCCCCAGCCTGGATATCAGTTTGAGGTAAAGGTCAGTATATTCCGGGGCTTCGCGCTTGACGAACTCCCCGGTCACGATCTTTCCTTCAAGGTCCTCAGGGATCATCGCCTGGGCTTTTGCCAGGGGAACGGAATTGTTTTTGAAAAAGTTGATGTTGTCCACGGGAGTTCTTCTGTTGTTCTTCCTGCCGAACTGTGTATGACAGCTGGATATGATCTCTACCACTGAAAAACCGTTGTTTGCCAGACCATTCCTTATATATTGCTCACAGATCACGGGCTGTGCGATCGTTGCCCTGGCAACGTAGGTTGCTCCTGCCCCCTGTGCGAGCTTGCAAACATCAAACGGCGGATCAATTGCTCCGTAGGGCGCTGTCGTAGCCTTGGCTCCCGGGGGAGTGGTGGGAGACGCCTGCCCCCCTGTCATTCCGTAAATGTTGTTGTTCATCACGACTGCAGTGATCCCGATATTCCTTCTGCAGGCGTGAATAAAATGGTTGCCCCCTATGGCGGTGCAATCGCCGTCTCCCATGACGTCAACTATCGTAAGTCCGGGATTCGCCAGTTTGATACCCGTTGCAAAAGCAAGTGATCTGCCATGGGTTGTATGGATGGTGCAAGCATCTATATAACCCGGCATGCGGCTGGAACATCCTATGCCCGATGCTATTACGGTCTCATCCCTGGTTTTCCCTGAGTCCACGAGAGCCCTGAGTATAGCATGGAGAATTATCCCGTGTCCGCAGCCAGGACACCACATGTGGGGGAAAAACCTTTTCCTCAACCAGCCAAGCACTTCAGGACGGGGCATTATCTGGCCACCTCCTCGATTTTGCTGAGAATTTCGGAGGGCTGGAATAGTTCACCGTTGACAAGGCTCATCTGGATGATACCCGCTTTCCCGTGAACTGCCCGCTCCACCTCATGTACCATCTGACCGAAGTTAAGTTCCGGGACAATAAGGGTTCCAGCTTTTCCAGCCAGTTCCTCTATCTCCCTGTCCGGGAAAGGCCAAAGGGTAACGGGCCTGAAGTATCCGACCTTGATGTTCTTTGCCCTCGCCTGTCTGACAGCACTCAAAGCGGTCCTTGCGACGCTGCCGTATGCCACAACGATCATTTCCGCGTCCCCGACGCTTTCTGTCTCATACTCGACTATCTCATCCCTGTAGGCATTTACCTTGTCCATTAGTCTGGCCGATTTTGCGGCAATCTCAGCGGCACAGTTGGTCGGGAAACCCCACTCGTTATGAGTGAGTCCTGTTATGTGCCACCTGTAGCCGTCACCAAAAGAAGCCATTGGCGGGAGGTTGTCCTCGGGATCAGGCTTGTAGGCCATGAATTCATCAGGGCTGCAGGTCGGTTTTTTCCTGTCGACAAGGTTAAGGGAAGCTGTATCAGGCACTACCACTTTCTCCCTCATATGTCCGAGCACCTCGTCGCTCATTATCAGCACGGGCTGCCTGTAACGCTCCGCCATGTTGAAAGCCTTGATGGCTACTTCATAACACTCCTGGACGGAGGAAGGGGCATAGGCGATGGTAGCATGGTCACCATGGGTCCCCCATCGTGCCTGCATGACATCCTGTTGGGCGATCGATGTCGGCAGTCCGGTCGATGGACCTCCACGCATGACGTCGACTATTACGATAGGGATCTCTGCCATGTAGGCAAGGCCCATGTTTTCCTGTTTCAGCGAGAACCCGGGTCCGGACGTTGCCGTCATGGATTTGTAACCGGCAACTGAACCGCCGATTGTAGCAGCTATGCCGGCGATCTCGTCCTCCATCTGGATGAATCTCCCGTTAACCTTAGGGAGTTCTTCAGACATCACTTCGGCTATCTCCGAGGATGGGGTTATAGGATACCCCCCGAAAAAACGGCATCCTGCAGCTATGGCTCCATAGGCCAGCGACACGTTGCCCTGCCAGAATTCAACCCTGGGCATCATCAGCACTCCCCTCTACTGTAATTGCGAGGTCAGGACAAATGTTCTCGCACTGCATGCAGCCTATGCAATCCTGAACTCTCGCGGGGGTGGATTTGAGGTTGTTGTCGAAATCGAAAACCTTCTTGGGACAGATAGCCAGGCAAAGTCCGCAACCTTTGCACCAATGGGAGTTAACAACGACCGAGTACTTTTTCGGCAAACAACTCACCTTCCTTCAAATCGGTAGATCCCTGGAGGGATTATTTCCTTGGCCATTATGCCATCTTGTGAGAACAGGTACAAGCCTTATTGGTATCTATATATTGAATATTGCATTACAAATGGAAATTTACCATCAAGTGTAAACAATTTTAGAACACGAATAAAATGGAGGGGATGAATTGACCATCCCCCCCTTGCTGCCAGGATGCAGCGGGATTGAACTATACGACGGCTGGTTCGATGAGAAGTTCTCCTCTTTCGAACCTGCTGTAATGCAGCATGTCGATCGGGATCCAGGGCTCCTGACCGAGAATCAGCTGGGCCAGAAGTTCCCCTGAGATCGGTCCGAACATGAAACCGTGACCTGAATATCCACAGGAAAGGAAAAATCCTTTAACGTTGTCTGCTTCGCAGAGAACAGGCTGCCTGTCGGGAGTCATGTTGTAAAGACCTGACCATTGCCTTACCACCCTTACTCCTCTGGTTCTGGGGAGCAGTTTGATGAAGGTCCTGGACATCATCTCCAGGAAATCCCATGATGAACCCATTTCAAAATCTTCCGGGTGACCTTCAGGGCTGCACCCTCCTATGATCGAGCCGTGAGGTCTTTGCTGTATGTAATAGTTGCCGGAAAAACTCATCAGCATGGGAGGGCAGACACCAGGCTCCACCGGCTCTGTTATCAGGATCTCATGCCTCTCGGAAAAATTCGGAATATTCACTCCCGCCATTTTTGCGATCACCTGCGAGTAACCGCCTGCAGCATTGACAACTATCGGGGCATCGATCTCCCCCCGGTTGGTCACCACTCCGGCGATCCGCCCCGAGACGGTCTTTACATCGGTAACTTCCGTAAACCTGTAGAAATCAACTCCGAGCCTTTTAGCTGCTTCCATGTAGGCGAAAGTAGTAAGGAATGGATCTGCGTGGCCATCCCTGTCGTGGAATGTGAATCCCACTGCGTCCTCAGCAGCCAGCCCGGGGCAGATCTCCCTGGCTTCGGAATATGACACTACCCTGGTGTTTATCCCCAGGCTGTTCTGCAGTTTCATGCTCTTCTGGAGCTGGTCGAACTCACTGTCCTTGTAGGCCACCATGAGATAGCCGCTCTGGTTGAGCCCGCAGTCCATGCCGAGTTCCTCATGGAGTTGTTCGAACTTCTCGACAGATGCAAGGCCAAAACGGCAGTTCATCTCTGTGCCCCACTGGGCCCTTATACCTGCACCGCACCTGCCTGTCGAACCCGAGCAGATAGTCCCTTTTTCGAGAACAACGATATCCTTTATACCCATTTTGGCCATGTTATAGGCAATGGAGCAACCTTGTACTCCGGCCCCGATCACAACGACATCGGCTGTCCTCTTAAGGGTCATTATCTGTCGCCCCCCTCGGCAAGAACGGCAAGCTTGACCGGTTTTGCGGGGGGACGGAAAGTTCCTGGGTCGATGTCAGCCACCGGGACGCCTGTCTTTGAAGAGATCTCGCGAAGGATCATCTCCCGGCAGCCCCTTCCCTGGCACGGCCCCATACCGACTCGAAGCACTCTTTTAAGTTCATCGAAGGTTTCGTAACCCTTGGCGATCCATTCCCTGATCTCGCCCAGGGTGATCTCCTCACACCGGCAGATCACGATATCCTCCTGTTTCCCGCTCATGCCTGCTTCACCACCCTGATAGTGCGGATATTCATGACCAGGTCCCTGGGAACTTCAACATGGACGACCATTGTCCTGTCATGCATCGGCTCAAGCACCTTCACTATCTTGCCCTTTGAGACAACCTCGCCGACCCGGTCCAGGCATTCGACGACCTCTCCCTCCTGCGGGAGGGGAAGCATCTCGTAAGGAAGCTTCATCAGGGCCACATCGTCACCGCCCCAGGTAAGATCGACGACAAAACAGGCCAGACCAGGGCATACTGCAACGCACCTTGCGCACCCTGTACATTTATCATAATCGATCTCGGGCTGGTCGTTTATGTCACTGAAAGGTTTGACAGCCCCTGTGGGACAGCTGGTATGACAGGGATTACAGGGAATCCTCTGTGGACATTCGATAATGACAAGCCCGTTCTTTTTGCTTTCCCAAAGATCCCTGGGGGGCTCGATGGCACCTTTACGGGCTTCGGTAAGCACTCCTCCGTTAAAAAGTCTTTCCTTTTGGTTCAATTCATCACACCCCCCACTCGTTGACGGTGCAGCAGGCTATTCCCTGGCAAATTTTCTGCCCGACCTCTCCGCCCCTGAGATCGGCAAGGCGTCTCTGGAACTCATCAAGTCGCCTGGAGTGTTCCGATGCTTCCCCGCGTCCCAGGGCCCTGGAAACACCAACCCCGGCTATCCTGCCCTCTACCATGGCGGCTGAGGCCTCTTCTATACCTGAAGCATCTCCGGCCACCCAGATATCGTTATGGCTCGTTCTCATGAAGAGATCCCTCTGGGCAACGTGACCGCACAACTGGGGCACAAAAACCATCTCGCACCCTGCCTGCCAGAGCAGTTCACAGGTAGGAGTCAGGCCGACGGCCATGCATATCACATCGGCATCTATCTTGATCTCTTTGCCTACAGGCTGAAAACGGTCATCTATCTCCTGAATGACAGCTCCTTCGACAATTTTGTCTCCAATGGCTTCCTTGATCGTGTGACGGAGATAGATCGGAACACCGAGTCTTCTGATCTTCGCTGCGTGGACCCAGTATCCCCCTACTTTTTCCATAGCCTCGACAATACCTGCAATTTCCACACCCGCCTGCATTAGCTGGTAACTGACGATAAGACCGATGTTCCCTGCTCCGACCATCAGGACCTTTTTGCCTGGCACCACGCCGTAAACGTTCATAAGGGTCTGTACGGCTCCGGCACCGTAAACACCAGGCAGATGATTGTTGGGGAAAGGAAGAAGGCGTTCCTGGGCTCCCGTAGCCATCACTATCTTTTCCGGCTTGATCCGGAAGTATTCGTCTTCCCCGACGACACAGGATACGACACCGTCTTCCTTGTAGAATCCTGTTGCGGTACAGTTGGTAAATACTTTGACCTTATCCTTGTGGGAATCAAGTTCCTCGAGGAGGATCTCTGAGATCCTGAACCCTCTGGTCCCTGCTCTTTCGTCCTTGGACCCGAAGAATTTGTGGGTCTGTTTTATCAGCTGTCCGCCCAGCGCCAGATCGCTGTCGACCAGCGTTACCTGGCACCCGAAAGAGGCCGCTTCGAGAGCGGCGCTCAACCCGGCGGGACCGCCTCCAATGACAAGAACCTCTGTCTGCCGCAATCCGTTCACCTTCCCCTCTACTGGGCATCCATGGCGATGACGCCTTTGCCACGCTGCGTTTCGACCCTCATCCCGGTCTTAAGAGGAGTAACGCAGGTGCGGACATTGGGCACACCGTCGACAACCATGAAACATGACGAACATTTGCCTATTGCACAGAAAAACCCCCTGGTCTGTTCTTTCGAGGGGGTAACCCTGTATATTCTTACTCCATTCGCGTGAAGGGCAGCTGCGATAGGTTCGCCTTCGTAACCTTCCATCTCGTTGCCATCAAAAGTGAATTTGACCTTTTTCGAATGTTTGAACTCAAGAATCGGGTGTTTCTCGATCAGATCCATAATCGTACATCCCTCCTCCTTGTCATGGGCGTAACCCTTCCTTCAGCGTCAAGTCCATATTCCACCTTCTTCCCTTCCGCAACAAGTGCTGTTTTTCACTTATAAGGACAACAGCAAATATAATACACTTCATTCATTATCTTGACCAGAGACTTTTTTTCATTTTTTGTCCTTCCGTCCCGTGTCGGGTGCTCTGAGGTAAAGAGCTCTTGCTTCACGGGGGGGATGGGATCTTCCTGACATGAGCTCACCAAGACAAGCCACCGTCGACCCCTTCGGGGATGTTCTGACTGCTGGCTCAAACCCCCCTTGTGAAAGCTCTTCAATGAGAAGCCGATCATCATTGGCCACGTAAAAACATCTTTCCAGGTCCTTGAGTTCTTCCTTGAGGTCCCTGATGTCAGTTACAGAAGGGGGGGAAATATAGGCAGGAGAAACACCTGTTCCGGAAATAACCGAAAAATAGACTGAACCCTTCCTTGCCCTTGAAAGAGGGACAACGACCCTGGATCCATCGAGGAAAGGGTTTCCAAGCACCAGAAGACTGTCCATTGTTATTACGGGAATATTCAGTCCTTCGGCCAGGCCGCATGAATAGGAAAGGCCCACCCTTATTCCGGTGAAAAGGCCAGGGCCTGTGGTCACGGCTATCGCATCCAGGGATGAAAAGGATGTCCGGCATGTCAACATTAGCTGTCCTGCAAGGTGAGCAAGAAGTGATGACTGTTCCCTTCCTGCCCTGATGTTGAATTCCCCAGATGTTTGCCCGGATGAAGACAATCCAAGGCAGGCCCATTCTGTAGAACAGTCGATCCCCAGGATCTTCATGCTCCCACCCTTTTGAGTTTCAACAAAGTATTCCCTGCGAATTCATTGAGAGCTTTACAGGCATCTTCACCGGAACAGGAAAGTTCTATCATCCTCACGGTCAACTCCGTCGGATCCCTGGTCAGGGATCCCCATGAACAGGAAAGAGCTATACTCCAGGAACCGTGATCCTGGCATAGGCCAAGACGGTCGGCCCATTCGACGATCACAATAAATCCATCCTCCAGATATTCCTCCAGGTGAAATTCATCGCCCGATGGTTCCTCCACCCTGTAAAGGTCAACGTGTGCGATCGGAGTTTCGGTTTTATATTCATTTATGATAGTAAAGGAAGGACTGCGGGTGTTATCCCATCCCAAGGCAGCTGCAAAACCCCTGACAAGCTCTGTCTTTCCGGTTCCCAGCTTTCCCGTAAGGCATATTGTCAACCCGGGGAAGGAGAATCTCGCCAGTTCTGCCCCCAGCAGACGGGTTTCCTCAGGGGATCTTGATATGAACAGGTAACATTCTTCCTCAAACGGGCAAGCAGGATCTTCAGGCCCGTTCATCTGAAGGGTTCTCCCTTGTTCTTCCGGGATCTCAGTCTGGAAATGGCAAAGGGGACAGCATTGGCGATCTCTCTGGCAATGATACCGTCAAAGCCTTTCCTGTTCTGGAGCATTTTTCCGGCAAGACCATGGACATACGCGCCTGCTGCAATTGCTTCAAAGGTTCCCAGCCCTGCTGCCGAAAAAGCTCCGATGATCCCGGCAAGGACGTCGCCGGACCCGGGGACGGAGAGGCCTGGAACTACGAAGGGCATAATGCCGATCCGACTTCCGTCGGAGACCAGGGATCCAGGTCCTTTCAGAAGGATCGCGCCGAACAGGGCCGAAAGCTCAACTGCAGAGCGCAGTCTGGCGGCCCCTACCTGATCCCTTGTTCGGGCAAGCAGAACTGCCGCTTCACCCTCGTGGGGTGTTATCATCGTTAAACCATGTCTGGCACCGAATTCCGGCGGTTCAGAAAGGGCGTAAAGGGCATCACCATCAACACAAAGGGTTCCATTCCATTCATTCCATACTTTTCGGAAAAGCGCCCGGGAAGGCTTCCCCCTGTCGAGTCCCGGACCTATTACCACGGAATTGAAACGCCCACCCCATTTTTCCATTATCCTGTCCCAGTTCAGGGGGGTCATGCAACCATTATCGGATTCAGCTTCCAGAAGGATCATCTCCGGATAGGGAGAGAACATCGCGATAGAGCTTGTCGGGACAGCAGCCAGAACACAACCGGCACCGGCTCTTAAAGCCCCCAGGGCCGAAAGGACCGGGGCGCCCCTGTAACGTTCGCTGCCGCCAATGACAAGAACTGTTCCACGATCTCCCTTGTGAATTCCTGGACCGATCTTCGGCAAAAATGATGAAATATCTTCGGATCCCAGGAGTTCATAAGATGATCGCGGTTTTAGAACAAGGTCCGGGGGAATTCCCAGATCAACGGTTTCAATATCGCCCCGACAGGCCCTTCCGGGCATTATCTCCAATCCTGCCTTTCTGGCAAGCAGGGTGACTGTGAGTGCGGCCTTGACTGCCTCCCCTTCTGTCTCCCCTGTCGATGGGTCAACACCGCTTGGGATATCTATGGAAACCACCGGAACAGTACCATTCATCGATCGTATGACCCTGAGGACCTCTCCTCGCGGTGCTCCTGACGAACCTGTACCCAGGAGAGCGTCAATTACAAGATCAGCACCATGTAAAAGGGATATCAGTTCGCGGTCGGAAAGCAGGGGGGTCATAATTGTCTTGCCGCCCAGTTTATGGAAAAGTTCAAGGTTGATCTTAAGGTCTTCTGAACACTTCTCCTGAGGCGCAACCAGAAGGATCCTGACATCCCTGCCCATATCCATCAGGAGCCTTGCCGCGGCGGCACCGTCACCCCCGTTATTCCCGACCCCGCATGCTACAAGAATGTTCCTTGCCTGGAGGAACCTTCTTTTGACCGCATTTGCCACTCCCCTGGCTGCGTTTTCCATAAGGATGATCGAAGGTGCTCCCAGTTCCTTTATGGCGAAACTTTCAGCTTGCCTGATATCATCGGCATCGTAAATGAACAAAAGGGATCACCCCTCAATGACCACTACGGCTAAAGCGAGATCGCCATCGTGGGTAATGCTGACATGGGCGGAAACTCCGCCAAGGGAGACGAAAAGCGCCTCTGCGCTGCCGGAAAGCCGCAAGAAAGGAATACTGTGTTCCCTTTCAAGGGAGACATTCCGTAGCCCCACCTTCCCCAATCCCCATTTCCCGGCCTTTGCAAAGGCTTCTTTGGCTGCAAAAGCTGCAGCAAGATGCCTGGTCTTCCCCCCGTGCACGGCGGCATAATCCCTCTCGGGTTCAGTAAAAACCCTTTCAATAAACCGAGGATTTTGAAGGGCTTTTTCGAGTCGCCTCACACTGCAGACGTCAATGCCTATCCCCTTTATCATTGTTCCACCCCTTTTTTCCTGAACCGATTATAAGACAAAACAGGAAGTCAGGTTCTCAGGAAAAGTTCACAGGGGCTTGAACTGATATTTTCCGGCGGAACCAATGTGGTAAAGACGTTAATGTATTTATGGCAGGGGTTCCGGGATACCGAAAGGAAAAACTCTCCCTTCTGTTTCACGGGAGAGATCACAGGGAGCCAGATTATTGTCTGCTTACCATGGCTTTTCCCTTCAGGTCCCTGAAAGGAGAATTAATGGTACAGGATATTATCAAATGGTGGGTGGTGCAGGACTCGAACCTGCGACCTCTTCCGCGTCAAGGAAGCGTTCTTCCTCTGAACTAACCACCCAGGCGTGTTGCATTTTACCTGCGCTCAGAGCCCTTGTCAATGTTCCTGACCCATTCATACATCCCTATTGCGGCAGCCGTCGCAGCGTTCAAAGACCCCGTGGATCCCTTCATGGGGATCCGTAAAAGGAAGTCACACAGATCGGCCGTGAGCCTTGAAAGTCCGGATCCTTCGCTCCCCACAACCAGGACGGTTCTTCCCGGGAGATCCCTTTTTCCCAGATCCTCCCCGGCATCATGATGCAGTCCCGCTATCCAGTAATCCATATCCTTAAGATCACGCAGTGCCCTGGATATGTTTACAACACCGGCAACGGGTATCCTGGCAATAGCGCCTGCACTAGTCCTCATAACAGCAGAGGTCGGCAATGCGGATCTCCGCCTGGGGATAACAATGGCATCCGCTCCAAGAACTTCGGCACTTCTTGCTATTGCACCGAGATTATGAGGGTCCTGGATATGATCAAGCACGATCAGCAGAGAGGAAGTCCCGCTTCCCCTCAATCGTGGAGAAAGTGAATCAAGGTCAACAATACCCACATGCATCATCTTTACGGCAACACCCTGGTGTCTGCTCCCGGGGCATAACCTGTCAAGTATCGAAGGCTTGCATATCTGCCAGGAGACGCCGGTGTCCCGGCAAAGATCGATGATCCTGTCCCTTTCCGGACCCTTCAGGCTTTCCGAGACGAGAACCCTGGAGCAGAGCTTTGGGGAAGAGCCCAATGCCGACAGCACTGCGTTCCTTCCGTAAACAACATCCTCCCCTCCGTTAACGCCGTGTCCTTCAGGACGCAGATCCATGGCTTACCCTCCCTTTCAGCTGATCAAGGAACCCGCGAAGATGTACCGCAGTATGCCCATGGTCCTTTTCGACTATTTCTGCCGGGGCGCCTTCTGATACAATGTTTCCCCCTTCGAGCCCACCTTCCGGGCCCAGATCGATGATGTGATCCGCAGAAGCCAGAACATCAAGGTTATGTTCAATAAGTACCACTGTATTCCCCTGGTCGACTATCTTTTGAAGAAGGACGGGCGTTGACGATCTCCTGGACCGAGCGATTGTGGCCGAGGTGGATGACCTCGACGCCGGTGGACTGGAGGATGCGGC
>CAZAMZ010000001.1:33516-44329 GCA_964486375.1 uncultured Synergistaceae bacterium
CCCCTGGTCGACTATCTTTTGAAGAAGGACCAGGAGTTTCTTGACATCAAGATAGTGAAGACCTGTAGTGGGTTCATCAAGGAGGTAAATGGAGTGCCCGCGGAACTGCTTGCCCAGTTCCTCTGCCAGTTTGACCCTTTGGGCCTCCCCTCCACTTAACGTGGTAGCGGGTTGGCCGAGGCGGATGTATCCAAGTCCAGCCTCCTTCAGGACTGAAAGCCTTCTGGATATTCTCGGGAGATCTCCGAAAAAGCCCGCAGCCTCGTCTACCGTCATTTCGAGAACTTCAGCGATATTCTTGCCTTTATACCTTATATCCAGTGTTTCCCTGTTGTACCTTCTTCCATGGCAAACATCACATTTCACGTAGACGTCCGGCATGAAGAGCATGGAGATCTTGACCTCTCCGTCCCCTCTGCAGGCTTCACAGCGCCCCCCCCTGACATTGAAACTGAAACGGCCGGGTTTATAACCCCTGATCCTCGACTCTGGAAGGGTTGCAAAAAGTTCCCTTATAGGAGTAAAAAGCTGTGTGTAGGTCGCTGGATTGGAACGGGGTGTTCTGCCTATTGGTGCCTGGTCGATCATAACTACGTTCTTTAAAGCCTCCCATCCCTCAATATCCCGGTGTTTGCCAGCCCTTTCCCTGAAATTGCGATCAAGTCTTCTTTTAAGCCCCTTGAAAAGCACTTCATTCATCAGGGTGCTTTTCCCGGACCCGGAAACCCCGCTGATACATACCAGGCGCCCCAGGGGAATTTTTACATCTATCCCCTTAAGGTTGTTCTCTGTCGCTCCAAGTACCTTGATCTCCCCGTGTTTTTTATCAGGATGTCTGACCCTGATCGAAACACCGGAATCCGAACCATCGATAAAAGGTCCTGAAAGTGACCTGGCAGAGACGATCTCGAAAGGATCTCCGGAGGCAATGACTTCCCCACCCAGTTCACCTGCTGCGGGGCCCAGTTCAATTATGTAATCCGCCCTGATCATCGTGTCCCTGTCGTGCTCCACAACAAGGACAGTGTTGTCCAGGTCCCTGATCGATTCAAGTGTTCCGAGAAGCCTGGAGGTATCCCTGGGATGAAGCCCGATCGTTGGCTCGTCGAGAACATAGAGCACGCCGCTAAGTTTTGAGCCTATCTGGGTTGCCAGCCGGATCCTCTGACTTTCTCCTGAACTCAGCGTATCGGACCTTCTGGAAAGGGCAAGGTAGCCTACTCCAACATCTGCCATGAATGAAAGCCTTTTGGATATCTCCTCCATGATCCTTCTTGCAGGCTCATTCATGTGTTGCTGGAATTCCGGCTCCTGTAATCTTGTCAGTAATTTTGAAACGGGCATATCAACCATATCGCCTATGGTCAACCCGTTAACCTTGACGGAAAGAGCCTCCGGGCGTAACCTTCTTCCCAGGCAGGACTGGCAGATATCTTCAGCCCTGTAACCCGACAGTTCGTTCAGTACTGATTCCGATTCTGTATCCTTCCACCGCGTTTCAAGCCAGGGAATAAGCCCTTCGTACCTTCCCATGTAATGCATTTCCCGGCTGCCTTCCCTGTATGTCATTGGGACCCTGGCTTCATATCCTGACAGGATGGCTTCTTTCACTCCCTCATCAAGCTCAATGAAAGGGCGATCCAGGTCCCACCCTCTGGATCTGGCCAGAGCTGCAAGTTTTTTAAGCATGTAATGCTTGTTCTTCCATGGCAGCAGGGCCCCTTCGAGCGGTTTGGCGGAAGGATCCAGGGCCAGTTCTTCGGAAAAATACTGATGACTGCCCAGCCCGTTGCAGGAAGGACAGGCCCCGGCCGGGTTGTTGAAAGAGAAAAGTCTGGGTTCTATCTCTGGAAGGGTAATGTCGCAGGCAGCGCAGGAGAATTTTTCAGATATGACTATCTGCTGTTCGTCGATCAAAAGCATAAGATAACCCTGACTTAGCGAAAGAGCGTTCTCCACCGCTTCGGCAAGCCGGTCTCTCCTGCTGCCGTCGACCGTTAGCCGGTCAATGAATATTTCGATATCATGCTTCTTGTTCCTGTCAAGAGGTATCTCCTCTTCAAGCCAAAGAATGGTGCCGTCAACCCTGGCTCTCAGGTAACCTTCTTTCTGGTATTGAAGAAACAGATTCCGGAACTCACCTTTCTTGCTTCGAACGACCGGGGACAGGACATCGACCCTTTTTCCGTCATGCTTCTGAAAAAGCATTTCAAGGATCTCGTCAACTGTGTGTTTTTCTACGGGCCTTCCGCACTGGGGACAGGAAGGTGTACCGGTCCTGCCGAAAAGAAGGCGCAGGTAATCGTATACCTCGGTTACGGTGCCGACTGTTGACCTGGGGTTGTGGGAAACGCCCTTCTGTTCGATCGAAATGGCGGGGGACAGGCCCGAAATGTCATCCACATCAGGTTTATCCTGTATGCCCAGGAACTGCCTGGCGTATGATGAAAGTGATTCGACATAACGCCTCTGGCCTTCGGCATAGATCGTGTCGAAGGCCAGTGATGATTTTCCGGAACCCGATGGACCTGTTATCACCACAAGGCTGTTCTTAGGTATTCTTACGTCTATATTTTTTAGATTGTGTTGCCTGGCTCCTCTTACCTCTATCCATTGCGGCACGGTACTTTTCTCCTCCCTGCTTTTCATGAAGAATGTCCCTTATCCGGGCGGCCCTTTCGAAATCAAGGTTCTCAACGGCTTTCCACATCATCTGCTCAAGTTCCTGGCGGGTGAATCCTTCACCCCCCGATCTTGGGGATATATCGGCGGTGAGATCGGGGATCTGTTCCTCAGGCAGAAGACAGGCTACTCTTTTCCTGATCGTCTGCGGAGTAATATTATGGTCCATATTGTGGGTTATCTGCTTTTGCCTTCTCCTTGAAGTCTCTTCCATGGCAGTTTTTATGCTGCCGGTCTCATGATCCGCGTAGAGGACAACTTTTCCTGAAGTATTCCTTGCGGCCCTGCCTATTATCTGGATAAGGGATCTCCTTGATCGGAGAAAACCCTCCCTGTCGGCATCTATTATTCCTACAAATGAAACCTCCGGGAGGTCTATCCCTTCCCTGAGGAGATTAACACCAACAAGGACCGAGATATCTCCCTTTCTGAGATCCCTTATGAGCTCGGTTCTTTCAAAGGCATCCAGTTCGGAATGGATGTACTTCACCTTGAACCCTATCTCGGAAAGGTATTCAGAAAGGTCTTCGGAGGACCTTTTTGTAAGCGTCGTTACAAGTGCGCGTTCTCCTTTCGAGACAACCATCCTTAACCTTTCAGTCAAGTCGTCGATCTGTCCTGTAGCCGGGGCGATTATCACCTCCGGGTCAACCACACCGGTAGGTCTTACGATAAGTTCAGCCACAGTTGAAGACACGTTTATCTCCCAATCCCCCGGTGTTGCAGAGACAAAACAGGCCTGCCTGAGGAATGTACAGAATTCATCCCATTTGAGGGGGCGGTTGTCTAGGCATGATGGAAGCCTGAAACCATGATCGACAAGGGTCTGCTTCCTGGCCCGGTCGCCGTTGTACATACCCTGGACCTGGGGAATTGTAATATGTGATTCGTCTATGAAAAACATGAAATCCTCCGGGAAAAAGTCGAGCAGTGTGCCAGGGGTCTCACCAGGCATCCTGCCGTCCAGTATCCTGGAATAATTTTCTATCCCTGAGCAATATCCCACCTCGGAAAGCATCTCCATGTCATATTTTGTCCTCATTTCAAGGCGCTGGGCTTCGAGAAGCTTTCCCTGGGACTTGAAGAGGTCAACCTGGGTCCGCAATTCCTCCTCTATCCGGGGAAGAGCTTCGGCTATGGCCTCCGGGGAGGTAATATAGTGCTGGGCCGGGAATATGGCTGCATTCGGTTTCGTCTGTACCCGTTTCCCCGTCAGGGGGTCTATCTCCTCTATCCTCTCGATCAGGTCATCTTCCATAAAGATCCTCAGGGCGAGGTCGCTGTAAGCGGGGAATACCTCCAGGACACCACCCCTTGCCCTGAAATTGCCCGGTTCAAGGACCATATCGTTCCTTTCATAATGGTTGGAAACAAGCCGTTCCATGAAATCCCGACGGTTGTAAATTTCCCCGACGGAAAAACGGAAGATAGCATCCTCGTACGCCTTCCTCTTCCCAAGCCCGTATATGCAGGATACACTTGCCACGACTATTACATCGCGCCTTTCCAGAAGGGCCTTGGTTGTGGCAAGCCTTAGTTTCTCTATCCTCTCGTTAATTGAAGCGTCTTTTTCAATATATACGTCAGATACCGGCACATATGCTTCAGGCTGATAGTAGTCATAATAACTGACAAAATAATGGACAGCATTATCAGGAAAGAATTCCCTGAATTCACTGTAAAGTTGTGCGGCAAGGGTCTTGTTATGGGCCAGCACAAGGGCAGGCCTTTGAAGTGTATTGATGATATTGGCCATTGTGAATGTCTTGCCGCTGCCAGTAACCCCCAGAAGGGACTGAAAACGCTCCCCCCTGAGGAACCCTTCTGCAAGCCTGCTTATCGCTTCGGGCTGATCTCCGGCAGGCGGCCATTCGGATCTTAGAATGAACTGACTGGAATATTGCCCCATCATTTTTCCTTTCTTCAAAGATCAATAAATACTGAAGAGAAAAGAGCGTCCGGTCGTTTTGTCACGCCCGAACGCTCCCGGTACCTGCAATAAAATGTGTCTGTCTCTTAAGGCAGGGTACTGTTCAGTCCCCTGAAACTCCTTCCGCATGGATCTCTTCATGGTGTGTTACCGCATCTTCAACGGTTCCGGTTATGCCCTCTTCAAGAAGCGCATCAAGCCGGTCGCCCTCAATGACCTCTTCGGCCAGGAGAGTTCTGGCTATACGCAAGTGAACTTCATGGTTCTCCTTCAGTATCGACCGAACCCTTTCGTAGCATCCCTCTACTATGCTCCTGACTTCCTGGTCGATGGCGTAGGCGACCTCGTCGCTGTAGTTCCTGTCCTCCATTATGTCCCGTCCAAGGAAGACTTCGTGCTGTTTCCGACCCAGGGTTACCGGGCCAAGGGTATCGCTCATCCCGAATTCGGTTATCATCTGCCTTGCGATCTGTGTAGCTCTTTCAAGGTCGTTCTGTGCCCCGGTCGTAATATCCGAGAAGTGGATCTCTTCTGCAACGCGACCCCCGAGAAGAACGCAGATCCTGTTGATCAGTTCCTTCTTGGACATCAGGAACCGGTCTTCTTCGGGGAGCTGAAGGGTGTATCCCAGGGCCTTGTGCCCCCTGGGTATGATCGATATCTTGTGGACCGGGTCACATCCGGGGATCATTTTTGCGACAAGGGCATGTCCCACTTCATGAAAGGCTATTATCTCCTTCTCGCGGTCACTGATAAGACGGGTCCTTCTTTCCGGTCCCGCAAGAACCCTGTCAATGGCCTCCTCGAACTCGGCCATGGATATGCTCTTCTTGTCCTGCCTTGCCGCAAGGAGGGCAGCCTCATTTACAAGGTTGGCAAGGTCGGCCCCGACAAACCCCGGGGTCCTTTTTGCAATGACCTCGAGATCAACGTTCTCTTCAACCTTCATTTCCCTCAGGTGAACCTTTAGTATCGCTTCACGGCCGTTCCTGTCAGGCCGGTCTACGACTATATGCCGGTCAAACCTTCCCGGGCGAAGAAGTGCCGGGTCAAGTATATCGGGCCTGTTCGTGGCAGCAATAAGGATTATCCCCGTCGAGACATCGAATCCGTCCATCTCGACCAGCAGCTGGTTCAGGGTCTGTTCGCGCTCATCATGCCCGCCTCCCAGACCGGCACCTCTCTGTCGTCCGACAGCATCGATCTCGTCGATAAAAACAATGCATGGCTGATTCTTCCTGGCCTGTTCGAACATGTCCCTGACGCGGGCCGCCCCGACACCAACGAACATTTCGACAAAGTCTGAACCGCTGATACTGAAGAACGGCACATCCGCTTCTCCGGAACAGGCTCTTGCCAGAAGGGTTTTACCGGCACCCGGCGGTCCAAGGAGGAGCACGCCCTTGGGGATCTTGGCACCGAGGCGGGAAAACCTTGCGGGGTCCTTCAGGTAATCAACTACTTCCTTCAGTTCCTCCTTGGATTCATCACATCCGGCAACGTCAGCGAAGGTAACCTTTGGCCTGTTATCCAGAAACAGCTTGGCTTTGTTCTTTGCAAAGCTCATCACCTTGTTGCTACCGCCCTGCATGTGGTAGAGGATGAATATCCAGGCTCCTATAAGCAGGAGCGTGGGAAAAAGGGATGACATCATTGTCACCCACCACGGGGATTTCGCCGGAGGCAGAACCTCCACCTGGACCCCTTTTTCGGCAAGCTGGGGTGCCAGGTCTCCTATCCCCACAGCTATGGTCCGGAATTTTCTTCCGCCGTCCCTTGTTCCCCTTATCGAGTCCCCCTCAATGGAGACCTGTTCGATCTTGCCCTCCCTGAAATAGTTCAGAAAAGCGCTGTAACTGATAGTTTCATATTCATCAGGGCTCTGTACCGGCGAAAGGAACATGTTGACCAGGCTTACGACCAGAACGATCATCACCAGGTAAAGCCCAAGATTCTTAGCCATTCGTCCCAATACTTTCCCACCTCTCGTTCATGTGACCCCGAAGGCCCGGGTTCAGCCCCTTGCTACTAGCGAGTAGATATCCGGCAAATTCCTCCATTTACCTGAATAATCCAGGCCATAGCCTACCACAAATTCATCGGGGATCTCGAAACCTTTGAAAGCTATCTCTATCTCCGTTTTCCTCCGGGAGGGTTTGTCCAGAAGCGCACAAATTTCAAGCATCTCAGGCTCCCTTTCCCTGAGGATATTGACAAGGTAGGAAAGGGTCAGCCCCGTATCTACAATATCCTCGACAATTATCACATTTTTGCCGTTGATATTGACATCAAGGTCTTTGGTGATCTTCACCACACCGCTTGATTCGGTAGAGGAACCGTATGACGTCACCCCCAGGAAGTCCAGCTCGGTGTTCATTGATACAGGCAATTCCCTTATCAGGTCGGAAAGGAAGACGATGGCGCCTTTGAGCACGCCAATAATTATCAATTCCCGGTCACCATAAGCGGAACTTATATCAAAAGCCAGCTCCCTGACCCTTTCCTGGATACTATTCCTTTTGATCATTACTTCCCCGAGTTCGTAAGACATCACCGCGCTCTCCCTTCCTTTTCCGGGCTCAAGCAGTTGACCCTGAGACGCAAAGCATGCCCTTTGTTAAAAACGTCACTTCCGTTTCCTTTTATCAAAAAGCCTGAGAAAGGTATCCAGGACAGGCCCGCAGAACTGACCAGAGGCCATTCGTTTTCCGCCCACCATGGCACAAGGTCGGAATGACTGCCATTATCCCCTGAAGAAGCCACACTTTCCAGTCTCAGAGAACCGTCGCTGCCCAGCGGCAGAACACAGGACGCTTCCCCCGAAAAAGGCTCGGTTTTTTCTACTGATTCCCATAAAAACTCCCACTTGCCCCATATGAAGGAACCTTTCTCTCCTTCTGTCGTGACGATCCGGGGTGAAGGCCCCCCGGTGGTAAAAATATCTCTTGACACCAGTGAGATCACTCCCCTTGCCCCGCACAATTCGAGATCCTTTTCCCACTGGAAGCGCCAGGGTGTTTTGCCTTTATAGATCAGCGACATGAGTGAGTCGGTCTTGTTCCGGGCAAGCGGTGTCAGGCCAAGATCCCTGCCCTCGTGAGCAAAAAGTGACCGGACGATCCATTCATTCATGCCAGTAAAGCATTCCGATCTCCATGAACGCAAAGCGAGAGGCAGATCGGTTCTGGCCCAGGATGCAAGATATCGGGCCTGCTCTTCTCTCATCTTTTCAAGGAGCGACAGGTCAGACGAAAGACCTGCAAGATGCTCAAGGAAACGGGGGTTTCCTTCCCGGCACAGGAAAGGGAAAATTACGTGCCTGATCCTGTTCCGGAAGTAACAGGTCTCTTCGTTGGATTCGTCGGTAACCCATGGTACGGATCGATTCACCAGGAAATCCTGGAGTTCCTTCCTGGAACACCGGATTACAGGCCTGATGATCTCCTCCCGGTTCCCGGGGATCCCCCTGAGCCCCCTTATTCCCGTTCCCCTCAACAAATTCAGGAAAACAGTTTCGGCGGAATCGTCAGATGTGTGCCCGGTGGCAATAAATCTGGCTCCGAGATCGAGAGCTGCCTTTCTGAGGAAACCGTACCTCTCTCTCCTCCCGGCTTCCTCAAGGGTTTCCCCTTTTCTTCGCATGGAAGGGACAGGAACGTGTTCGATCCTGCACTCGATCTGCCATTCTCTGCAAATGTTCTCTACAAATTCAGCATCCCGGAGGGCTGTTTCCTGGCGGAAACCATGCTCAAGGTGTGCAGCAAAGACCATACCTCCCCAGAAATAACGGAGAAGCCATAACAGGGCCATCGAATCGCTGCCGCCGGAAACGGCTGCAACGACAGGGCCTTCCCCATTCCACCACCCCTGCTCTTCACCGGCTTCCCTGAAACGTTCAAGAACTCCCTTACCTTCCGAAAGGCGATACCCCTTTACGGTCATTCTGATTATTAATCCTCCAGGGCAACTTTTCATTCGTTTACATACAATGATATCTTTTCAGCTCGCCTCTCCCTTTTTCAATTCCTTGGCCCAACTGTCCCTGAGGGGAACGATCCTGTTAAAGACGGGGTGGTCCTTTGAATAATCAGTGTCAGTCACGAAATAACCATGTCTAAGGAACTGGAATCTCTGCATGGCCCTGGCATCCGCCAGGAACGGTTCCACCATGCAGTCCGGCAATATCTGGACTGAATCAGGATTGATATAGTCGATATAATGGTGTCCTTCTTCCATATCGTCCATATCCCTCAAAGTGAAAAGATGGTCATAAAGCCTTACCTCTGCCCTGACGGCATGTGGGGCGCTTACCCAGTGCAGGGTTCCCTTTATCCTTCTCCCGTCCGGGGACTCCCCGCCCCTTGATTCAGGGTCGTATTCGCACCTTACCTCGACTATCCTTCCCTTTTCATCTTTCATGAAACCTTTGCATTTTACAATGTAAGCGTGCTTCAGTCTTACTTCAGACCCCGGGAAAAGACGGAAAAACTTCCTGGGCGGATCTTCCATGAAATCATCCTGTTCAATATAGACCTCCCTGCTGAAGGGGACCTGCCTCCAGGTCGGGTTTTCAGCCTCAGGGTTCACAAGAACGTCCACCTCTTCTGTCTTGCCTTCAGGGTAATTCTCGATCACAAGTTTAAGCGGCCTCAGTACGGCCATTGCCCTGGATGCGGAAAGATTCAGTTCATCTTTGATGCAGTGGTGCAGGAGGTCTACATCTACAAGGCTGTTGGCGCGGGAGACCCCGATCTTCCGGCAGAACGAGCGGATAGAGGAAGGGGTGAACCCTCTTCTTCTGAGGCCACTGATGGTTGGCATCCTTGGATCATCCCAACCGGCGACAACTTTTGTTGTTACAAGTTCCAGGAGTTTACGCTTGCTCATTACCGTATAGGAAAGGTTGAGTCTTGCGAACTCATACTGCCTGGGCCTTGAAGGAACGGGGACGTTATCGATAAACCAGTCATATAGGGGACGGTGGTCCTCGAACTCAAGGGTGCAGATCGAGTGGGTGATCCCTTCAATTGCATCCTCGTATCCATGCGCAAAATCGTACATGGGGTAGATGCACCAGTGATCTCCCGTTCTATGATGTGATTGGTGGAGTATCCTGTACATTACAGGGTCCCTCATATTCAGATTCGGGTGCGACATGTCGATTTTGGCCCTCAGGACACATTCACCTTCCCTGAAGTGCCCCTCTTTCATCTTCCGGAAGAACTCCAGGTTCTCCTCCACAGTCCTGTCCCTGAAGGGGGATTCTTTTCCAGGTTCTGTCAGGGTTCCCCTTGTATTCCTTATCTCCTCGGCGGACTGGTGGTCCACGTAGGCTTTTCCGGCCTTTACGAGGAAGATCGCCCATTCAAGGAACTGGTCAAAGTAATCCGACGCAAACCTCAGATTGGCCCATCTGAACCCGAGCCATCCTACGTCTTCCATGATCGATTCCACGTATTCCGTCTCTTCCTTGCTCGGATTGGTATCATCGAAACGCAGATTGCACTCCCCACCGAAAAGTTCAGCAAGACCGAAATTGAGGCATATCGACTTTGCATGGCCGATGTGCAGATAACCGTTGGGTTCCGGCGGGAAACGGGTAATAACCTTGCTTGCCTTACCGGATTCCAGGTCATCAATAATGATCTGTTCAATAAAGTTGCTGCCTTTCTTTGCCTGCTCGTCCCTCACGCTCATCATCACCTTCTTGATGCTGTATCTGTCCAGTTCCTGGGAACAATCGTAATCCCATATATAAATACAATACACTAAAAATGCAGGTTTTAAATGCAATATCGGCAAACCGGGGCTATCTGAAACCCCATCATTGCCCGGGAATTCCGTAGAGCGTGGATCCCGAAAGGGAGGTAAAAAATAGCCCCCAGCAGATGCCGGGGGCCTTGTGATCTCCAAGTGGTGGCGGTGAGTGGAATCGAACCACTGACACTGCGGGTATGAACCGCATGCTCTAGCCAACTGAGCTACACCGCCGAAGAAATGGTTGCGGGGGCAGGATTTGAACCTGCGACCTTCGGGTTATGAGCCCGACGAGCTTCCTGACTGCTCCACCCCGCGATATCCAGACCTTCTTGGTGCCGGGCGCGGGAATCGAACCCGCACGGACTCTCGTCCACAGGATTTTAAGTCCCGTGCGTCTACCTATTCCGCCAGCCCGGCCAGCGGAACTCATTATATGCATCG
>CAZAMZ010000002.1:0-28405 GCA_964486375.1 uncultured Synergistaceae bacterium
ATCCCAAGGGTGTGTATCTTTCCCGAACGCTTCAGAATTTCAAGTTCAAGGATGGCATCAACGCTCTCTTCCACTGCCGGTTCGATAAAACCGCATGTATTGACTATTGCCGCATCGGCTTCTTCGGAACTTTCGACCAGCCTGTGGCCGCATCCTTTCAGAATGCCCGCGATCTTCTCGCTATCGACCTGGTTTTTGGCACACCCGAGACTCAGGAGGAAAATTTTCATTCGGAAAAAGTTACAACCTCTTCATGGATCCATCGGGAAGGAATTCGTAAGTTACAACCTCGCCCATTCTCCCGATGGTCCCTATTTCATCTTCCCCCCAGCTAAGGGAGACCGCACCGGCGCTTCCAAACCGGACTGTGGTCCTGACGTCGACATTTGTTTCAAAAGTGTCACCCCTTGAAAGGGTCCTCTGGACCCTTCCGCCGTCATCACGGGATACGCCTATCCAGCAGGGGCCGCTTGCCCTGATCACAAGGCGCCCTGCCCTTGCAGGCATCTCCTGGGCTAAAGGCTCGCCGGCATGCCCCGGGATCCAGGAAGTATCTGCGCCTTCAACGACTGGAGTGGCTTCCGCCGTCTCTGCCTCCGCTTCCTCTTCGATGCTCCTGTCCTGCCCGGAGGCGACTGCCGCAGCCTCTTCAGGCACGGATTCAGCTTCCACGACTGGTGGGACCGTTACCTCTTCTATCATGGCGACAGTCCCTGCCTGCTGGCTCATGACATCACGCTGCTGCCATATTAGGTAAAGGGAAAAACCTATGGCCACCAAAAGAAATGCAAAGATCCATGCCTTGGAGACCTTCTGGAATCCTTTCTGGGTAGGCATGTACTGAACAAGAGATCCGGTCTCCTTGTCCTGGGACAGGCTTGCGAACTGTTTTTCATATTCAGGCCAAAGATCCATGGAATCGAGGGTCTCCAGGTATCTTCTTACAAATCCCCGGGCATAAAGTTCCTGGGGCAACTCATTAAGCCTGCCATTTTCGATGGCTTCAAGGAACGGGATACGGATCTTGGTGTTTCCCGCAATGTCCGGTATCGAAAGGCCTTTTTTCAGTCTCCGTTCCTTTGTCTCCCTGCCTAGCTCTTCAGTTGTCCGTGTAATATCAGTCACAACATGATCCCTCCAGGGCCCTGGCCCTGATCTGCCTGATGGTTTCTGCTGGTTCCGGTGTGTTGAATATGGAACTCCCGGCGACAATGACATCGCACCCGGCAGTGGTGGCCTGTTTCGCATTCCCGGGTCCCAAACCACCGTCCATTTCGATCAGGAAGTTGTGGCCGAAGGCTTCCCTCCAGCAGCACAGCAGCCTTGTCTTTTCCAGGGCCTCCGGGATAAAGGCCTGCCCCCCGAACCCGGGGTTGACGGACATTACGAGGACCAGGTCCACGAGCCCGAGTACGGGTTTGAGGATCTCGACGGGAGTAGCGGGATTGAGGGTAACGCCAGGAGAACACCCAAGGGTCCTTATCAACTGAAGGACCCTGTGAAGGTGTGGCGTTGCCTCCTGGTGAACAGTAAGGATCGAGGCACCTGCATCGGCAAAGGGTTCTATGAGGTTTTCCGGTTTCTCAACCATCAGGTGAACGTCCAGGACGGTCTTCGGCCACCTCATCCTGCATGCAGAGACGAGAGAAGGACCGTATGACAGGTTTGGCACGAAATGGCCGTCCATCACATCAAGGTGCAGCCAGTCATGCTCTTCAAGAAGCAAGTCAACCGAACCCCCTATGTTCAAGGGGTCGGCTGAGAGAAGGGAAGGAGCTATCAGTGGTCGTTGCCCTTCCGTTACTGGTAGCGGTCCTGCCATACGAACTCGCCTCCAAGGTAGATCGTAACAGAGGATTGCCCTTCGTAGGGTGCATCCAGGGATATGTATTCACCCGCATTTGCCGGCCGATCCAGAAGTACCCTGGTACCGTTCTTGTCCACTATCTCTATCCTGACCTGCATCGATTGGGCCAGGGGCGGGACCTGGTAGCGAACCCTTGCTATCTTGTCCCCCTGTGCCGGAGCGGGAGCAGGTGCAGGCGCTTCCTGGGGCGGAGATGCTGCCGGAGGTGTCGGGGCAACAGGGTCCACAGGAGGAGCGGGGATACCTCCCGGGGGGGGAGAAGTTGCGACCGGTTCTTCAGCCGGCTGAACCGGGGCCTGGGGTTTTGGCGCCTCCTCGGGCTTTTTACCCGTGGCAACAACAATGTTTACAGTGCTATCAGGGGGAAGAGTCCTGCCCGGTTTAGGTTCCATGTTCATTACCATTCCGGCCGGTGTCATATATGTATACTCGTACCTGACGGTCCCAACTTTCAGGCCGCTCTGGACAATTATCTGGCGGGCAATCTGTTCCGTTCTCTCCAGAACATCGGGAACCACAATCATCCCGCCTGTTCTGGGTGGGCCAAGACTCACAAGAAGGTCCACCCTTCTCCCCGGGGGCACCATTACAGGTGAAGCCGGACTCTGTGCCACGATCACTCCTGCTGGTCTGCTGTCGCTGTGGATCCTGACAACATCTCCAACATCGAAACCGGATTCCTGAAGCCTTGTCACGGCCTGGCCGTATTCCAGGCCCCTGACGTCGGGGAGGGGCTGGCGGTCACCCCCCTTGCTGACTTTCAGGATAACTATCTTGCCCTTCTGGACCCTTGCTCCGGGTTCGGGCCATTGCGATATCACAACGCCTGCCGGCTGGATGGAATCGACCTTGTCGATCCTGACCAGCAAACCCATCTTCTCCGTAAGGCTTACAGCATCAACAACAGGCGAACCGGTAAGTCCGGGAACGGCTACATCCTTGCCTCCGAAAAAAATAGTATAGAACGCCACGATACCGGAGCCAGCTATAACAAGGATCAGCAAAACAAGGGTAAGCTTGAAAAGTTTCTGCATTCTGGATCCTCCTAAGCCCGTTTGGTGAGGACAGTGATAAAGAAACCGTCTACCCACGGCAGCAGCGGAAGTATGTAATTCCCCCATGGCCTTCCGCGGATGAGACAATCATAGGTGTTGTCCGGCGGCATTTCAACAATATCTGGTCTTCTTTCCAGAACTTTTGCTACCACCAGCTCATTTTCCTGCCTGAAAAGGCTGCAGGTCGAATAAAGGACGCTTCCCCCCTGTTCGACAAGGTCAATTGCTTTCCCCAAAAGCCTGTACTGAAGGGAAACCATTTCATCAAGTTTTTCCGGGAACAGTCTCATCTTCCCGTCGGGGTGCCTTGCCCAGGTACCGCTTCCGGAACAGGGAGCGTCCAGAAGGATCAGGGCCGGCCTCGAAAGGGGGACCATTTCCAGGGCATTCCCCGTTCGTGCGATAAAACGGCCTTTTCTGATATTCAACCGTTCAGATTCGATAACTGCAGCCCTCAAACGTGATGCTGACAGGTCCCAGGCTTCCAAGATGCTTTCAGGAACGGAGTCAAGGAACTGGCAGGCCTTGACCCCCCGCCCGGCACACATATCAAGCACAGATCCGCCATGATAGATCGAACGGGCAACCTTGCCGACAATGACGGAAGACTCTGTCTGGGGGGTTACCGATCCCTCCCTGTATCCGGGAAGGGATGGGGGATGGGCACTCGATGACATCCTGATACTTTCGGAAAGGAGTGGCGACTGCCATGAATGGTAACCGGCCTTTCCCATTTCCCGGATCACGCCTGAAGGGTCATGGCCATTCGAAACGCGCAGCGACATATAGGTTTTCATGGATGCCAGGCGGACAAGGTCCCTGGCCTTTTCCTTCCCCCACGATCCGGTCCATAGTGAAGCGGCCCATCCGGGCACCCCTGAAAAAAGGGCCAGGTCTTTTATGTTCCTGCTGTTCTTTATGCGGTTAAGCAGGCCCGGCCCCTCAAGGGCGGCCTTTCTGAGAACGGCGTTGACCATCCCGGGCTCTCTTTCCTTCCCGTTGTTTTTGACCCATTCCACCAGGGCGTTGACCAGGACCCTCGGGGAGAATGTCCTGAGTTCGGAGACGCCGGCAACGCCAATAACAAGGGCGTCACCCGCAGCGGGGCTCATTTTCCCGAGGGGTCTGCCTGTCATCTCGCGAACCATGTGTTTCCACAGGGAAGCACGGCGCAGAGCCAGGAAAACCAGGGTGGAAGCAAGCACCCTTTCACTTTCCTGAAGCATACCGGTCCTTTTCCTCAAAGCCTCACTGGCGAACGAACCCGACAGCACATCCCTCCAGACAAGGAGGGACGCCTCAATTCCCCTGCCTTTCAATGGGCCACCACCTCTGCTTCGACTGCCTCTCCCAGGAACCTGGTATGAACAAAAACCTCCGGGGGTGAAAAAACGGTGACTCCCGAAAAACGGGAAGGTCGCTGGCGCATCTCGACTCCGGTGATGGTCAGCGAAGCCACGTGCCTGTCTGTGGTTACGAAACGCTGAACCATGGGACTGAACGCCGTTCCCAGGATCCAGCCAGCCACGAGTGAAAGAAAGACCGTGAATATCGTTATTCTGCCTGCCACTAGCAGCAAAAGGATGAAAAGGACCGAAGAAACAGTATTGATCACGACCAGGGTAGTTCCGCATCTTCGGTTCACCGCCAGTTCCGGTTCTCCACTGGCCAGCCTGTCCAGGGCACGCCTGGATGCGTCAAGGACAGGCTCGGGATATGGAAAACCGCTGATCGCAAAACCGTCACTGAAAGCCATGCCGGAAAGTCCTGCTATTCCATAATTTTCCTCAAGAATGTTTATGGTTGCATGCTCCAAGGCATGGTTCCTCCTGACTTTCCTGTCGGAGAGTATCCTGAAGAGTTCTTTCGGCCCAATGAACAGCCAGGCGAAGGATCTCGCTGCAAACCCGAGTGGGATGAGGAGCATAAGCAGCACAAGGATCGCAAGTATGAAAAGCCCGAGCCATGGCACCAGGAAAAGTAGCAGCAGTCCTGCAAGGAGAAGCGGCATCTGTATAGGCTGTCCCCTTTCATGCGCTTGTTCGAGTTGTTCGTCCGGCAGTGAGTAGAAAAAGGGGGGTGGCATCTGCCGCCCCCCATATTACATCATTGAGGTGGTTCCTGTTCCCCTGAAATTTCGATCAGCGGTTGCGCATGCCCCGCAGAAGGAAAAGTCTGACCAGCTGGAGGGCTGACATAAGCGTTGCAGCGACGTAGGTCAGCGCGGCAGCATTCAGGACCGCCCTGGCACCGCCTATCTCGTCTCCGGCCAGAAGTCCGGAATCGGAAAGTATGGCAAGTGCCCTTTTGCTCGCATCCAGCTCAACAGGGAGCGTAACCAGGTGAAAAACCAGGACGGCTGCAAAGAAAAGGATCCCCACGTCCATCATGGTCGGGTTGGCGAACAGGAAACCTATAAAGAACAGGGGAAGGGCAAGGGATGAACCAAGGCTTGCAACGGGAACAAAAGCGTTCCTAAGCTTGAGCGGAGTGTAACCCCTGGCATCCTGGATAGCGTGCCCTGCCTCATGGGCAGCAACTCCTATTGCCGCGATACTGGGACTTCCGTAAACGCTCTCGGAAAGCCTCAGCACCTTCGACCTGGGATCATAATGGTCGGTAAGTGCACCGGGTACTCTCTCCACAGCCACATTCAAAAGACCGTTGGAGTCCAGGATAGTCCTTACGGCCTCCCTGGCCGTGACCCCCCTTCTGGCGTTGACCCGGCTATACCTATGAAAGGCGCTCTTGACCCTTGTCTGGGCCCAGACTGCAAGGATCAAAGCCGGGATCAGGACAAGGAATGTAGGGTCAAAGAAAAACGGGAACATCATTTATCACCTCCGTCTTCCCTTATTATGGAAGACAAAACGGGTATGGGTGTCGTGTATATATTTTATCCCATACAGGGAAATAAAATCAAGAATGGTCAAACTATTTTCCATTATAGAAAAGTGCTATTTCTTCAACTATTCTTTCCTGTTCATCTGGTCTCAGTTCCGGAAAGATCGGGAGTGCAAGAACCTCTCCCGTAAGCATTTCAGATACCGGGAGATCTCCCTCATTGTAGCCCAGGTATCTGAAACAGGGCTGGACGTGGAGGGAAAGAGGGTAATATACCCTTGAGGTTATCCCTTTTTCCGCCAACCGGTCTTTCAGTTGGTCCCTGGACTTGCAGCGGACAACGTACTGATGGAAAATATGCCGGTTATTCTCTGCTTCCGCCGGGGGTGTTACCCACTCTCCAAGTTCATGTTCAGCGAACAGGATCCTATAACGTTCTGCAACGATCCTTCTCTCTTCGTTCCATTCCTCGAGGTGCCGAAGCCTTACTCTCAGGATCGCGGCCTGGATCTCGTCAAGCCTGCTGTTAAGACCGACTTCATCGTGAAAATACTGCTTGCCCGATCCGTGTACCCTGAGGCTCCTGATCCTTTCGTGAAGCTTTTCGGAAGAGGTGGAAACAAGCCCGCCGTCTCCGAAACAACCCAGGTTCTTGGTCGGGAAGAAAGAGAAGCATCCCAGTTCACCCACGGTACCTGCCCTTGAAACCCTTCCCCCGGTAATCCTTGTAGCGCCGAAAGCCTGCGCGCAATCCTCCACCATTGATATGCCCTTTTCCGCCAACTGAACGGAAAGGGCCTCAACAACGGCCATCTGTCCGAAAAGATGGACCGGTATCACCGCTTTGGTCCGGGAAGTAATCTTTTCGATCACCTTTTCAGGGGAGATATTGTATGTCACCGGGTCGACATCGGCGAAGACAGGAGTTGCACCTGTCCGGGTAATGCAGCTTGCGGTCGCGAAAAAACTGAAAGGAGTCGTGATAACCTCGTCGCCAGTACCAATACCGAGGGCCATCAGGGCAAGCAGAAGCGAATCGGTCCCTGAAGCACAGCCTGAGCAATACGGTACTTCGAGGTAGGAGGAAATATCCTGTTCCAGGGCTTCAACTTCGGGACCCAGGATGAAATGCTGGCTGTCAAGAACTTTCCTGACAGCCTCCATGGTCTCTTCCCTTACCCTCTCCCAGTTTCTCGACAGATCGAATGACGGGATCGTGCTATCGTTCAATATAGTGCTCTCCCTTCGTGTTCTGGCAGCAAAAAAGGCCGGATCTTCATTTCACCATAAACATTCTCACGCAATGATGACAGCTTATGGAAGAAGCCGGCCGGAGAATATTTGAATCACGCTGGTTTGTTCAGGTCATAAAGGGACAGTTTGAGGTGCTCCCTCATCAGTTCAACGGCCTTTTCCCTGTCCCTTTCCTTCAGGGCCTGGGCAATGGCCTTATGCTGGGAAATGCTTGGATTGTCTACAATGTCATAGAAAGGATCGTAAAATACCACGTAGGCGTTGGTCCTTGCAAGTATGTTCTCAACGAACTCCGCCAGCACCCTGTTCCCGCTGGCGTCGGCAATGATCCTGTGAAAATTTTCATTCACCTCAAGGTAAAGCTCCAGATTTTTCTCCTCGAAAGCCTTTTCCTCCTCCAGGATCGCATCCTCAAGCCTTCTGAGGTTCCTTTCACTGATCCTGGTGGCTGCGATCGCGACGGAAATACACTCCAGCTGCTCCCTTACAGCGTAAGTATCCTCCATCTCCCTCCTGGTCGGTGATGCAAGTCTTGCGCCGCTGTTGGGTATGATCAGGACAAGTCCCTCCGAGGCCAGTCTCCTGAGCGCTTCCCTTACCGGTGTCCGGCTCACGCCCATCTGGACAGCGATATTCACTTCCGGAAGTCTCTGTCCCGGTTTAAGCTGCTTAGTGATTATCCGGTGCCTGAGTTCCTGGTATACGTAATCCGCAGAAGTCGTGTATAGTCTAGGCTCCATGATCATTTCGATCTCTCCCCCCTGGAAAACAGAAATAGTATTACATGAATACATGCATGCTATCACAAGTCTTTATGTTCAACAAACCCGGGGGATATAATTTCTGGAGTGATCACAAAAGTTGCCTGGCGGAGGTGATATGTTTGCGTTTTATTGTTCTTTTGCTTTCCCTCGGAACCCTTGTACTTTATGGAAGGGCCATTGCAGGCCTTTGGGGTTATCTACTCGGCATTCAACGCCCTGGAATGATAGTTACCGGCCTTCTGGGCGGAACTATTACGGCTGTATCAGCTGTGCTTTTATGGAGAAAGGGTATCAGGAACCTTCAATGGGTTACGGGAGACGAGGAAAAAGATGAAGAATAGCTCCATGTCATTTCCTGGTGAGTGCATCCAGCGCCCATGAGAGCAGGCTTTTCGAGGCATTCCTGAGATCCTCGTAACTGTGCCGGTTCATTCTGGCACAATTTTTGGCAGGGTTGTCACAAATCAGGCACTTTCTTTCATTTCCGTAAAGATCCTTTCTGTGAATGGCCCCTCCTATTGTCATCACATCAATATCCAGGATCGCACCCCACGGGGTATCCTCGATCCTTATTCCCGCCCTTTTTACGGCGACAGGATCATTGCTTTCAATACCCATCGTCAGAGAGCACCCTGCCCCGTTATCCAGAAAAAGCGAGACATCGACAAGGGATATGTGAAAGCCCGCTTCTTTTCTCAACAGATCAGCTGCAAAAGTAACCGCCAACCGGTCTCCGCTGAAAGTCTTGGGCAACCCCGGGATATTCAGGGATATCTGGACAACTGTACCGTACCGGGACAAAAGGCTGCCCTGAAGCCGGGCCCTGTCCTCCCTTCCGGAAAGAACTCTCTCAAGGGCTTTCATTTGCCTTTCCTCCATACTTCAGACAGCCGTCCGACCGCCTCATGTATCATGGGCGTTGTTACACGGCTGACGGAAAGCCTGACGGCGTCGATATCCATTTCCGGGTATCTGAAGGATCCCCCTGGAATTACTCCCACGTCAGCCCCCTTTGCGATCCTTGCGGCTTCGGAACCAGGGAGCCCTTTTGTTTCAAGCCACAGGTATATGCCTCCCTGGGGGGCTTCAAAACGGAAACCGGGAATTTTTTCCCCTATGGCTCCGCACAGGGATCTCATCCTTGAAGCCATGGAATTACGGGCAAGGTCAAGGGCAACTTCAAGGCTTCCATCCTCGATGAATGAATGGACCACGTGCTGGACAAGGGAGGACGTTGCCCCGGAAGTCCTTTCAAGAACGGCAAGGAATTCCTTCCTGGTCTCGTCGGGAAGCAGGACGTAACCTATCCTCATACCAGGGAAGAGCAGCTGGCTGAAGGAGCTGAGATACAGGACCCGGTTTTCGCTGTCGATAGATTTTAGTGCCGGCACGCTGGATTCACCGAACCTGAGTTCCCCGTATGCATCGTCCTCGATAACCCAGAATCCCGATCGTGAGGCAGATTCCAGTACTGTCCTCCTTGTGTCCTGGGGGAGGGTCCTGCCCGTCGGGTTATGAAAACTTGGGACAAGATAAAGGAGGTCTCCCCGTTCGATCTTTTCGAGGGATTCAATGAAGTACGGGAGATCCATGGGGACCGTTCTGATCTCCATGCCCGCTCCAGCCGCCATCCGCCTTATCTCGGGATAGGTCAGCTCCTCGATCCACAGCCTCCTTACACCCTTGAGGAACATGGCTTCAATGTAGACCGAAAGGGCATGCCTTGCGCCGCTGGTCACAATGGCATCGTCCTTGCTTGCAGGTATGCCTCTTCTTGCCGCATGCCTTACAAGGGCCTTTCTCAAGGTTAAAAGCCCTTCAGGCGGGGTATCGTATAGCGAATCCGGTCCGGCACCGAGGAGGGAATCACGGGAAAGGGAAGCTATCCTTTCCCACGGGACAAGGTCCGCCGAGGGGAGTCCCGAAGCGAGGTCCCAGACAGGACCGCTATCGGTCAGGCTTGACATCTTGCAAGTCTTTTTCCAGGAAACGAAGGAGCCGCGGCGCCCTTTCTGCTCAATGAAACCGTCATCTTCAAGCAGGTCATAGGCAAGGACAACGGTGGCCCTGCTGATGCCAAGGCTGCTTGCAAGTTCACGGCTCCCCGGAAGCCTGTAGCCGCAGGTCAGGGTGCCGTTTTGGACCATTCGTTTCAGGTGGTTGGCGATCTGCCTGTAAAGGGGAAGCCTTCCGTGATGTTCCAGGGGGATCTCTATCAAGGTCCCTTCTCCCTTCCGCCCAGCATTCTATCTACATGATATACCAGCTTATCACAGGCGGAGGGGAAGTTCTTTCAGGGCGTCGAGTACGACTTTCATCTCTTCTTCAAGTCCTACCGTAATTCTTACCCATGTACCGGAAACTTCCTTCAATGGGCCCATTTCGGGAAACCGGGCATGAACGCCTTTCTTCCGAAAAGCTTTCATTACCATCTCTTTTGGACATTCCAGGTGCAGCAGCACAAAGTTGGCATTGCTCTGAAGGGCCGAAACCCCGGGGACCCTGTTCGCCTCTTCGATAAACCTTTCCCTCGTATAGGAGATGCCTCCGACACGAGCAAGCATCCACTCTGAGTATTTCAGGGCTATCCTTGCCGCTTCCTGCGGGAACACTCCCACATTGAAAGGAGACCTTACTTTTTCTATCCTTTTTCGAAGGCCCGGCACGGAAACACCCCAGCCTACCCTGAGGCCAGCAAGACCCCATGCCTTGGAAAAGGTCCTGAGGACGAAGACATTATCAGGAAGATCCGCCGGTTCGAGAAGAAAGGAACCTCCCCCGAACTCTGCATAAGCTTCATCCACTACGAGTATGCCCCTGGTCAGTGCAGCGATCTCTTTCAGGAGATCCAGGGGTATGGAAAACCCTGTCGGGTTATTCGGCCTGTCAATAATAACCAGGTCGGGCGAGGACGCGGAAAGCGAGTCGATCAGTTTTTCTCCGTCAAGGGCAACCTTCCCGTCGCTGTATTCAAGGTTGACCTCCCTGGTCCTTATACCCATTGCCGATGTCTGGAATTCATAACCGGAAAAGGACGGGCTAAGGGTCATGACACATCCATCTTTAGGAACGAAAGCCGTCATCAGGAATGCAATGATCTCATCTCCGCCGTTACCCACCGAGATCCAGTCGAAAGGGAACCCGCAATGTTCTGAAAGCGCTCTTCTCAGGGTCGTAGCATTCTGGTCAGGGTAACGGTTCAGATCTATCGATGCAAGGGCCATCCTCAATTCTTCCATCAATCCGGGAGGTATCCCGAAAGGATTCTCATTCTTGTCGAGATACACCTCGGACTGTGAAGAAGAAAGATCGAACGGAACATAGGAAAGGGGCCTCACCTGTTTGCCTCCTCATCGCTTCGCATAGGTAAATAGCGGACACAAGACACAAATGGCAGTTTATCAAGCCTGTCAAAAGTTGTCAACGTAAAGATAGTCTTCATGTAAAGATAGTCTTCATTTTTCCCTCTTGCATTTTTTTGCGGTACCGTGTTATTATGCCCATCGTGTTTGAATAACAATCTACCCCTTTACTAGGATAATAGGTTTTGGAGGATCGTCTTTTGATATTTCTTAAAAAACCCCTGAAAACACCCGGAGAGGAAGCACTCAAAATAAGCGAAACCGCCCGGGAGATCATCAACGACGTCAGGACCATGGGCTTAAGGGCGGTCATGCAATATTCCGGGTCGCTTGACAATTACACCGGTGAACCCCGTATCTCCATGGAAAGGCTTCTCTCAGCAAAGGAAGGAATGCCAAAGTCACTCAAGGAAGCCATTTCGGTCTCTATCAGGAACGCAACCCTTTTCCATTCGTTCCAGAGAAGGATCCTGCAAAACGGGGAGGTAACGATATCGCCAGGGGTTTTGGCCGGGATCAGGTTCGAACCCGTAAGGAGCGCAGCCATCTATGTCCCGGGAGGGAGATTCCCCCTTCCCAGTACGGCCGTTATGGGTGTGACCGCAGCAAAAGAAGCCGGAGTGGACCGGTTGGTGGCACTGACTCCTCCATCCGGTGAAGGTGGACCCCACGACACGATCCTCGGGACGCTGTCAATGCTGGAAGTGGATGAGGTTTGGGCTATCGGCGGCGCCCAGGCCGTCGCAGCGGCCGCTTTCGGGGTCGATGGACTTAAGCCCGTTGATATCTTTGCAGGGCCAGGCAACGCATATGTGAACGAAGCAAAAAAACTGGTTTTCGGATCAGTAGGCATAGACAGTCTGGCTGGCCCCAGCGAAGTAACCATCATAGCCGACGGCTCCGCTGAACCTGATCTCATCGTTGCGGACCTTCTCGCCCAGTCTGAACACGACCCCATGGCCAGTGCGACCCTTCTTTGCACGGAAAGAGCACTGGCAGGATCCGTCGTGGAAATGATCAACTCAAAGGAAAACTCTGTAGCCACCTGCTCCCCTGCTCTGGAATCCTGGAGAAACAACGGAACAGTTGCAATTTGCAGCCTTGAAGAAGCGATCGAATACGCCAACGGGCAATCGCCCGAACACCTGGTCCTTTGCGTGGAAAATCCAAGAAGGATCCTTCCCCTCTGCAGGTCATTCGGCTCTGCTTTCCTGGGCAACTTCAGCGCCCAGTCTTTTGGCGACTATGTTTCGGGCACCAATCATATACTCCCTACCGGAGGCTCAGCACGCTTCTCCGGAGGCCTCTGGACAGGCTCCTTCCTGAGAGCACAGACATATGTCGAGGTTGATAAAGACGGGGCCTACACCCTCGCACTCCCTGGAGCCGTCATCGCTGAAGCCGAGGGACTTGTCGCCCACCGTTCGGCCATGCTTTTGAGAACGGGGGTGGATCTGGATTGAAAGGCCTTCCATGGGGATTCAGAAGCATCGGGGGAGAAATGGCTGAAAGGATCGAAAGGGCAAGACAGACTTTCTTCAGGATCTTCACTTCTCACGGATACCGTGTCCTTCTGCCATCGACGGTACAACTCTTCGGAAGTTGCTGGGAAAGATTGTCCGATGAGATCAGGAACCGGATGATCTCCCTTGGAACCCCTTCCGGCGAGACGGGATGCCTGAGTCCGGACCTCACTCTGGCTTCCGTTTCATATTTAAGCACCCATTTTGCCCCGGAGGAGAGGCCTCTAAGGATATGTTACGGGGAAAGGGTTTTCAGATCTCCCTCAGCCCCTGATAGCAGTGCAGATCCATTCCAGCTGGGTGCCGAACTTCTGGGCTGGGATGGCGAAGGGGCTGATGTTGAGCTACTGGTGCTTCTTCTCAGAGCCCTTGACGCTCTCGGCGTCGAGAAAAGTTTTGTTGTGATCGGTGATGTGAACATACTTTCATCGCTTCTCGCCGATCTCCCTGACCAGACTGCTTCCGCATTGAAGAATGCCCTTTTGAGGCAGTCCTTCCCGGCCTTCAGGGAGATCATGGATCGGGCCCCCCTTCCTGGGGCTATAAGGGATTCACTGAAGGAATTGCTATCCCTGAGGGGTGGGATCGAAGTGCTTCAAAGAGCCTCAAGGATCCTTCCCGTCTGCTGTTCGACGGAAGCGGTAGGCAATCTTGCAGGGGCTCTCTGTTCTTCCGGTTTCGAGAACAGGGTCCTGATCGACCTGAGCCTGGCAAGGGAGCTCGATTACTACAGTGGTCCCGTCTTCGAGGTTTTCTGTGGTAAACATGGCAAACCTGTGGGAGGTGGGGGGCGTTACGACGGTCTCCTCTCATCTTTCGGGATCATAGGACAGGCGATCGGTTTTTCCCTGAACCTGGACCTTATTCTCGAGCCGTCAGAGCCTTCCCCATGCCATACCTCGAGAGTTATGGCATGGCCGGGGAAATTACCCCCGGACAAGGCCCTTTCAATGGCCGAAAGCATGACAGGCTTCAACAGGACCGTTGAAATGAGCTGGGTAAAACAGAGGCACCGTTCAATCGAGCTTGCCAGGAGACGAAATTACAGGTGGTGGACGGACCTCTCCGATGATCATGTCTACGATCTGGGTGATGGAAGCAAACGCGAAAGAATCGAATGGCTCAGGGAAGGATGGTCGGAATGATCAATATTGCCCTGCCTACGGGAAGGATGCTGCAGGAATGCATCGGGATCCTGGGTCAGATGGGACTTCCCTGTTCGGGGTTGGCTAAACCGGGCAGGTCTCTTGTGATCACTGAGAAGAATTTCAGGTACCTGCTCGCGAAACCCATGGATGTTCCCGCCTATGTCCATTATGGCGCGGCAGACATGGCGCTTGCAGGAAGTGATGTCCTGATGGAGAGGGGGGTTCCCCTGGTGGAGATCGCCGACACCGGAGCCGGCAGGTGCAGGCTGGTTGTTGCAGGACCTGAACAAATTTCTTCGAGGTTTTCAATGCCGGGAAACCCCGTCAACGGATTGAGGGTTGCGACAAAATATCCCAACCTGGCTTCAGCTTTTTTCGCTTCACAAGGAATCGGAATGGAAGTGATCCATTTGCATGGATCTGTCGAACTGGCCCCGCTGCTTGGGATAAGTGACTGCATTCTGGATATTGTCCAGTCAGGGGAAACCCTGAGGGCAAACGGACTTGCCGTGATACAGGAAGTAGCCCAGGTCTCGATGAGAGTGGTGGCAAGCCGAAAGTTCACCCATCAGGGCTGGAAAATGATCACGAATATCATGGGCACACTGGGTCCGTGGAAGGGGAGGAGCTACCATGCCGGTTGAGTACGCCAGAAAAACGGCTGAGACGGATGTCTCCGTCATTATTGAGCCAACCCCGGGAGATTCCCTTATCGAAACTCCCTCCGGTTTTTTTTCGCACATGATGGAATTGCTCGTTCATAATTCCGGATGGACCCTGGACCTCAAAGCCAGGGGCAGGAAGGGTGAGGATCTTCACCACCTGGTAGAAGATACAGCCATTGCCCTGGGAAGAGCCCTGTACTCCTGGTATCCCGGGATCCCGAGGTCACGGTACGGCTGGTGTGCCGTTCCCATGGACGGATCATTGGTGCTTGTGGCCGTTGACATCAGCGGAAGGGGGGGAAGTTACTTTATGGGAACTTTCCCATCGCCCTCATGCGGGGATTTCGAAATGGAACTGGTCCCTGAATTCTTTGCGGCCTTTGCCAGAGAAGCAAGGTTAACCTTGCATATCCGCCTTATGGAAGCGGACAACTCACATCATGCCGCCGAAGCTGCTTTCAAGGCAGCAGGAAGAGCGCTAAGACAGGCCCTGGAGCCATCTTCGTCGGGACCCTCTTCAAAGGGGGTCTGGCCATGATAGGAATAATCGACTACGGAGCCGGCAACGTGGGAAACGTCAGGCGGGCATTGACCAGACTCGACAGGGAAAGCCTTGTCTTTGACTCCGTTAACGATCCCTGCATCGGTATCGTTGATGGACTTATCCTTCCCGGCGTCGGTTCATTCTCTCCTGCCATGGGCAATCTCATTTCGAGAGGCTGGTACCGGTTCATTCAGGAATGGATCTCCTCTGGAAGACCCGTACTGGGAATTTGCCTCGGCATGCAGCTTTTAAGTGAAGGAAGCGAGGAGAACGGTTTCACGAAAGGATTTGGCATATTCAAAGGCATCGCAGTAAAGATACGGGGCACTGTCAAGCTTCCCCATATTGGATGGAACACCGTAGACTGGATAAACAGTGATCTTTTCAGCGAAAAAATCAGGGGCGAGAGTGACCATTTCTATTTTGTCCATTCCTATGCCCTTCCCGTCTCCTCCCTGACGGCGGCCACCTCTTCCCTGGATGGGACCATCTTTACATCTGTAGCCGCAAGAGGGAGAACCGTCGGATTCCAGTTCCACCCTGAAAGGAGCGGCCCCGTCGGTTTACGCCTTCTTGAAAGAACACTTGAGGGGATGGGGGTGTAGACTGTGGAGTTATTCCCTGCGATTGACCTTCAAAACGGAAAAGTATGCCGGCTCATGATGGGTAATTTCAATGAAAGTGTAACCTACCCTTTCGACCCTGAAGAGGCCGCTCACCACTTTGCCATTTCGGGATTCAGGCATCTTCACATTGTGGATCTCGATGGAGCCCGTACCGGCAAACCTGTCCACACCGACCTCATCCCGAAACTTGCAGGTTTCGGAATCCCCATTCAATACGGAGGAGGCCTGAGGGATCCCGAAATTATCGAAATGGTACTTGATTCAGGAGCATCGAGGGCCATGGCAGGTAGCCTGCTTTTCAGTTCAACCAGGGGACCCGCCGAGCTTTTCCGCCGATTTGGCGAAAAACTACTCCCCGCTGTCGATGTAAGGGAAGGAAAAGCTGCGCTTGGAGGCTGGATGGATCTTTCTGACCGATCCCCATCCAGTGCATTGGAGATCCTTGTTGAAGCCGGTTTTCGCACTTTCCTGGTAACCTCTGCGGAAAGGGACGGTACCCTCTCCGGTCCGGATCTTGAACTCTACAGGGGTCTGCTTGATCTTTTCCCCGGGATCTCTTTGATAGCAGCAGGAGGAATAACCACAACTGATGATATCGCCGCACTCCGCAGGACAGGGTGTTCCGGGGCAGTCCTGGGGAAAGCGCTTTACGAGGCGATCCTGGATCCGGCAGAAGCGCTTGCGGAGGCAGCAAAATGCTGACAAAAAGGATCATCCCATGCCTTGACGTAAAGGACGGCCGTGTAGTAAAGGGCGTCCGTTTCAGGGACCTCAGGGATGCCGGCGACCCAGCGTCCCTTGCGGAGTTTTACATGAAGGAAAGCGCTGATGAACTTGTGTTCCTTGACATAAGCGCTTCCTCTGCCGGGCGGGGGACAATGTCCTCATGGGTGGAAGCAGTGGCCGAAAGACTTTTTATCCCCTTCACAGTCGGGGGAGGGATAAGCAGCGCAGAACAGGCGAGAAACCTTATTGCCCTTGGAGCGGACAAGATCTCCCTCAATACCTCTGCGGTCAGCGATCCTGGCCTTATCAGCCGTTGTGCAGCTCTGCTTGGTTCCCAGGCAGTTGTTCTTGCGGTGGACGCAAGGAAAAGAGGTTCCGGTACGTGGGAAGTCATGACAAGGGGAGGATCCCTTGCTACAGGTCTTGAGCTTCTCCCCTGGGTCAAGAAAGCCTGCTCGCTTGGCTGCGGCGAGATACTGCTCACCTCCATGGATTCCGACGGAACCCTGAACGGTTTCGATACCGAATGCATCGAAGCCGTCGCATCATCTGTGCCAATACCAGTCATTGCTTCTGGAGGTGCGGGAAATATCCTTCACTTCATAGAGGCTTTCAGGGCAGGGGCCGATGCCGCACTTGCGGCTTCGGTATTTCATTTCGGGACAATAAGGATCGGGGAACTCAAAAGGGACCTGGATGCTTTATCGATTCCCGTCAGGATCCTGGAGGAGCAGTAGATGAACCTTGACATGGATATCCTTCGCTATGACGAAAAGGGACTCATCCCCGTGGTGGTCCAGGATCATGAAACGGGCGAGGTTTTAATGCTAGCCTGGACCGACCGCGAGGCCCTCGGGAAAACAATGGAGACCGGGGAGATGCACTTTTACAGCAGATCCAGAAAGAAACTGTGGCACAAGGGAGCCACCAGCGGCAACACCATGAAGGTGCTTCGACTCCTTCGTGACTGTGACAGCGATGCCCTTCTCGCCAGGGTGAGGCCTTCGGGTCCTGCATGTCACACCGGAGCGGAAAGCTGCTTTCAGGTTCATGAAAGGGAACAGACCGGCGGAATTTTTTTCCAGGGCAAACTCTGGAGATACCTGAAAAAAAGGGTCAATGACTCCCCGGACGAAAGCTACACGTCAGGTCTTGTCGCCAGGGGGCTTCCAGGAGTAGCGCAGAAAGTCGGTGAGGAGGGCGTTGAAACTGCGCTGGCAGTAGCTGCAGGGGACCGGAAGGCTTTTGTCATGGAAGCCGCTGACCTCATACTGCACATTATGGTTGCGGCGATAGCGATCGACGTCGAGTTCTCTGAAATATGGGATGAACTTGAAAATCGCCACAGAAGGAAGACCGGCCAATGAGCCGCGTGGGTCTGGTTTTCGATGTAGACGGTGTGCTGATAGAGACCTCTGCCTCCTTTTTTGAAGTTGTTTCCAGTGCGGTCGATATCTACTGCAGCCTTTTTCCTGGACTTGATAGCCTTGAAAATTCCTTTACATTCGAGCATTACCGAAGGGCCAAACTGAACCCCATGTTCAACGATGATTACGACATAGCCTGGTTCTTCCTCTGCTGGATCATGACCAAACCGGAACTTGTTTCCGGGGCAGGGGGTCATGGTCAGGATGACTGGGGTTATCTTTTGGCGTCGTGCCATGAGGATCCCGTAATATGTGCCGAAGTTGTTTTTAAAAATACCGCCGACCGCGGAACGGTAAGAAAGATCTGCGAAGAACTTTATTTCGGCGAGGAAATATACCGTCATATCAGGGGCCGTGTCCCTGAATATGCCTCCGGTCCGGGCGCCTGGAGGAATGAGAGGGCATTGCTCGACAGGAGATGGGATTCTTTTGAAGAACCCGTGGGAATTTACACAGGAAGAAGCGCCGCCGAGATGGAACTTGCCTTCGGGATACTGGATTGGCGTGACTTTCCTGGACAACGCTGCGTGACTTCGTGCGACATGATAAGAAAGCCTTCACCTGAGGGACTTTTTGTTCTTGAGAGGATTCTCGGGGTTTCCGGGCTATTCTTCTTTGGCGACACGGAAAGCGACAGCGAGGCTTTTGCAAGGTACGGACGCGGAAGGTTCTTTCCCGTCGGGGAGATCCTTTCAGACCGTCCGGGCTGGTTCCCGACGGTAAGGGATGCCCTGGCGGACATAGGAATCTGACATATCAATGGCGGCCGTCGGAGTTCCTTATCAGATCTATCACGGCCTTCCCTTTTTCCGAGTCAAGGTATGCCCACGTACAATCGGGGACCATCATCCTTACGACATCCCACCTGCCGTTCCTCAGCATTGACCTTACGGTGGAAGCTGAAACCACTTCTCCGCCCTCAAGCGTGAGTCTTGGCACCACTTCGAGATCTATGCCCCTTGGTGGCAGTACTTCCCTCATGGCTTCGTTGTAAGCACCCGTAACCGGGCAATATGGTTCAGTACCTACGAACCTGACTGAAATGCCCAGTTCCGGGACGAAAAGATCGGCGAACAGGGTAACGTCGAGCCTGGCCTGGATCGAAGCAACCTTTTCCCTTGAAGCATCCTTGAGAAAATAGGAGGGGAATGTCGCAGGTGATACGGCATAATCTCCACTTCTCACCACGGTGACATTGGCCAGGTGCGAGGTCCCGCACCGTACAAGTTCAAAACGGTCTTTGAAAGGGAAGGATGAAAGGTCGGCCTCCACCACGATGACGTAAAGATGGCCGCAAAGGGATGCCGCCTTCTCAACAAGGTAAAGGTGTCCCTTTGTGAAGGGGTTGCAGTTCACGACCACACCGCCTATCCTTCCGCTTGCAGGGGGGCTTGCCCTGCATGAGGAAAGATATTCCCTGAACTGGTTTATGCCTGGCTGACCCATCTCCATAAGTACCGCATAAGGGTCGTAACGGACAACATCCCTGAATCCGAACCCCGAGAACCTCGCCGAAAAATCCGGTCTGGTGAAAACAAAAAAATGGGTCATGCCCCTGGCACGTCCCCATTCGACAAGCCTTGAAACAATTGACCCTGAAAGGCCGGCCTCCTGCCAGTCCGGGTCGATGGCCATCATCTTGATGACGTTCCGGTCAAGGGATCCTGTACCGATAAGACCCCCTTTTTCATCTTCAGCTATAACAGAGACATCGGGGCAACCCTCGAAGGACAGGGAGAACCTCTCCAGAAAGTCCTCTATGGCTGATATTTCCGTTGCGCCTGGTCTTTCAACGGTCTTTATGGAAATGCCGAACAAAAAGTTTTCACTCCCTGACTATTCTTGTGGAAAGGGGACGGATCAACGCTTTCTTAATTCCCTCTTTAGTATCTTGCCGATGCTCGATCTCGGCATTTCTTCAATGAACTCGACTATCCTGGGTACTTTGTAATGGGCAAGGTGTTCCCTGGAAAAGGAGATGACTTCCCGTGAAGTTATCTTCGGCTCTCCCGAGGGGATTATGTATGCCTTGACTATCTCACCGCTGACAGGGTGTTCTAGACCGACAACGGCACACTCCCTCACTCCCGGCATCTGCTGGATAACTGCTTCGATCTCGGTGGGATAAACGTTGAAACCTCCAACAATAATTATGTCCGTAACCCGGTCGATGATCTTGAGGTATCCCTCATCATCGATCCTGACGACATCGCCGGTGTTGAACCAGCCATCCTTGAACTTCTCCCTGGTAATATCAGGTGCCTTGAAGTAACCCTCAAATACGGAGGGTCCCTTAAGCCAGAGGGTGCCTTCCTTGTTTACTGGCAGGACCTTGCCGTCGGGATCCCTTACTTCAACATCGTACCCCTCGAGAACAGTGCCTACCGTACCCAGTTTCCTCCTTGCAACGCCTTCGTTAACGGCCACGACAGGGGAGGTTTCCGTCAGGCCGTAACCCTCAAGCACCGATACCCCCAGAAGTTGCCTTGTCCTGGCGTCAAGCCTTTCCGGGAACCTGTCGCCGCCGGTGACCAGCAGCCTGAGCGAAGTGGGCGGCTCAACCCCTCTGGCTATGGCTCCGAGCATGAGGGCCACCATTGTGGGAACGGCTATCATCACGGAAACTTCGGCTGCCTTTATCGCTTCTATGGTGTTCTCCGGGGGCATGAACATGGGCATAAGTGCCTGGGGATATCCACCGAGGAGCGGCAAAAGGCCGCTGGTGGTAAAACCCAGGGTGTGAAAATTGGGCAGGACGTTTATAAAAACATCGTCATCTACGAGATCCTTGAAATGGGCGATGGATTTGGTTACATTGTCAATAAGGTTCGAATGTGTAATTGGAACACCTTTTGGTGTCCCTGTCGTTCCGGAAGTATAGAAAAGTACGGCTATCCCGGGATCGGAAACCTCGCAGGAGCGGGACTGGAATGACGGCAGGGGGCCATCAAGCGGAACAGCCATGGCAGGCACGCCCGAGGCAGATATGCCTTCGGCCATCTGCTCCATTCCCTGAGGGACAAAAACAGCCGAAACGTCGGAATGCTGAAGTACATCCATGGTCGAGGCCATTCCAGCCTGAAGGTTAAGGGGTGTAAGGGTCCCACCGGCTTTCCAGACCGCGATCATCAGAGCCAGGAAGGCGGGACAGTTAGGCATCAGCGCTGCAACCCTGTTCCCTTCCCTGAATCCCCCATCTTTAAGCCGGGTCTCGTATTGGGCTGCAAGGTCGGCAAGTACTTTTCTGGACCACCAGGCGCCTCTCCACCAAACCGCACGTTCACCGTTCGATCTGTTGCACTGGGAAATTATTCTTTCTTCGAGCCGAACGTCCACGCTATTGTCCCTCCGAAAAAAAGAATTGGTAGCCCCGAGAGGGGGAATAATGCAAATAAAAGCTCTTATATTGTACCCCTTTTTAAAAGATATGGCCCCTTAAAGGGAAATAGCCAGGAAAGCCTCCCATGCTGAGGCGATCGGGAGAAGCTCCTCCGGTACATCGTAATGGGGGTTGTGAAGCCCCATTTCACCTCCGGTCCCTATAAGCATGAAGCAGGAAGGGACGGAAAGGGAATAAAAGGCGAAGTCTTCCCCCGCAAGGAGAGGCCTGGCCATTTCGGCCACACCCCCTTCAGGGGCTGAAAAGTATTCTTCCCCGAGCCGGAAAACCCTGTCTGTAAGTCCTTCATCGTTTACAAGGCTTGGGTAATTCCTTGTGTACTCAACCGTTGCAGTCGCCCTGTGGGCACGGGCTATCAGGGGAACCATCCCCTCTACCCTGTCCTGGATGAAATCCCTCACATGGGAATCCAGGATCCTGGCAGTGCCCCACATATGGGCACTTCCGGGAATTATATTGTATGCCTCGCCCGCCTCAATCTGACCGAAAGAAACCACTGCACTGGAATGAGGATCCTTTTCCCGGCTGAGGATATTCTGTATGGAAATAAGGATATGTGCGGCAATCACTGTAGGGTCGACGCCCTGATGGGGGGAGGCGGCATGGGCAGTAATGCCGTTAACGGTAATGTGTATGCGGTCTGAAAATGCGGTCACCGGACCTTTTCTGGTCTTCATCTGGCCGAAGGGGACCTGCGGCCAGAAGTGGAGCCCGAGGACTCCTTCAACTGAAAATTTTTCAAAAAAACCTGCATCAACTATCCTCTTGGCCCCGCCCTTACCCTCTTCCGCAGGCTGAAAAAGAAAAATAACGGGCTTCTTCAGGAGATAAGCCCGTTGAGAGAGGATTTTTGCTGCCCCCAGAAGCGAAGCGGTATGTGCGTCATGACCACAGGCGTGCATGACACCCGGGAAACATGAGGCAAATGGAAGCCCGCTCTCCTCCTCTATGGCAAGGGCGTCAATATCTGCCCTGAGGGTAATGGCCGGAGCTTCAATATCTTCCCGCAGGACACCGATCACTGTCGTTGGTGCGCCAAAGGCCCTGATAACCCTTACCCCGGGCATTTCGGAAAGAGCAGCTGCTATCCTTGAAGAGGTTACCGTTTCCTCAAAGGCCAGTTCCGGGAATTGATGAAACTCCCTCCGCCAGGCTATTATTTCCCCGGCAAGTTCATCTGCAGCCGATCTCAGTTCATCGATCAGGTCCGTGTTGGGCTTGTTGGGAACCATTCCGGTCCTCCATTTCAGGATAATACGATCAGAACGCTGAATACAGGCACCCGAAAAACTGATATGAGTTAGTGTATCATACTGTCATGCTTTCAGGACACGCAAAGAAATGAAGGAGGTCTTCCAATGACGGCACCATGGGTCTATATCAGCGATCTTTCCAGACACGAGGGCGAGCAGATCAGGCTGAAGTGCTGGATGTACAACAAGCGCAGTTCAGGAAAGATACATTTTCTCCAGCTCCGCGACGGGACAGGTTTCATACAGGGAGTAGTGGTAAAGGGGGAGATCCCGGAAGACCAGTTCCTTTCCGCCAGGAACCTGTGGCTTGAAGCATCCCTTGAGATCACCGGTATGGTGCGCCGGGACGATCGTGCGCCTTCGGGATTTGAGATCAGCGTAACCGGCATTAATATCCTTCACAACCCGACAGATGAATATCCCATCGGGAAAAAAGACCATGGAATAGATTTTCTGCTCGACAACAGGCATCTCTGGCTTAGGAGTTCAAGCCAGCTTGCTGTTATGAGGATCCGTGAAAGGGTTATATGGTCCGCGAGAGAATACCTTCATAACAACGGCTTCCTTCTTCTGGACAGCCCGATTCTCACCGGAGCCATCGGGGAAGGTGCATCGGGTCTTTTCGAAGTTCCCTATTTCGACCTGGGCAATGCCTACCTTGCACAGACAGGTCAGCTGTATGCCGAAGCGGGGGCTGCTGCCTTCGGGAAGGTTTATACCTTCGGACCGACCTTCAGGGCGGAGAAATCAAAAACCAGAAGGCACCTGACGGAATTCTGGATGATCGAACCCGAGGTCGCCTTTTATGACCATAACGACAATATGAACCTGCAGGAGAACCTGGTTTCCTACATTGTCCAGCAGGTACTGGAGCACTGCGGACCTGACCTTGCAACTATCGGCAGGGATACTGCCCCGTTAACGAACGTAATTCCCCCTTTTCACCACATCACCTACGATGACGCAGTGGTCCTGCTTCAGAAACTTGGCAGTTCCATCGAATACGGAACTGATTTCGGGGGAGATGACGAGACCATTCTCACACAGCAGTTCGACAGGCCTCTTTTCGTAGAGTGTTACCCGAAAAAGGTAAAAGCCTTCTACATGAAGCAGCACCCCGACCGGGAAGACCTGGTCCTTTGCGACGACCTTCTTGCCCCTGAGGGTTACGGAGAGATAATAGGCGGATCCCAGAGGGAAGACTCCCTTGAACTCCTTGTAAAAAGGATCAGGGAGGAGAAACTGCCCGAGAGTTCCTACGACTGGTATCTCGATCTCAGGAAATACGGCACCTTTGTCCACAGCGGTTTCGGAATGGGGATAGAAAGGGTTGTATCCTGGATCTGCGGTCTCCCTCACATCAGGGAGACCATCCCATTCCCGAGGACAATATACAGACTTAATCCATGACAGGAGTGAGAACAGAAGATGGCACCCAACAGGTGGATCCCGTACAAGGATTTTGACGGAAGACCGAATTACGAATCCAGGAACTGGCTGATCGGCAAGGGGGAGATCGGTGGTAAGGGCAAGGGCCTTGCTTTCGCTTTCGATCACCTGCAGGGATCCGAACTTGTTGAGGAGGTCAAACTCCCTTCCATAACATACGTTATTACCACCGAACCTTTTCATGATTTCCTGGACGACAACGACCTGGACTGGATCCACGACGAGCCTGACCTCGAAAAGATCATTCTGGCCTTTTCCCAGGGAAGGATGAGGGAATCTTTTTTGAACGATCTTGACAGGGTGCTTCAATCGCTCTATGACACCCCGCTTGCCATAAGATCCAGTTCCCTTCTTGAAGATTCCCACCTTCTTTCTTTTGCTGGCAAATATTTCACTACCTTCGCCGCGAACGTTTTCGACATGGAGTGGAGAAGCCGTGAACTTTCCGATGGCATAAAGACTGTATGGGCATCACTTTATAACCAGGCGGCAAGGGCCTACAGGGCAAAACACGGGTTCACGGACAGGGACGAGGCAATGGCAGTGCTGGTTCAGCCCCTTATCGGAAGGGACCATGACGGTCTTTACTACCCCGAACTTGCCGGGACGATTTTTTCCAGGGTCTACCGCAGGCCCTCACCCAGGATCAACAAGGAACAGGGGGTCATACGTTTCTGCTTTGGTCTGGGGACCAGGACCGTCGACAGGTCGCTGGCAAGGGTGATCTACCTCTCGCACCCAAATCTAAGGCCCGAGGGCAACCTGGCGAGGGAGGTTGTGAGGTATAGCCAGAGCAGTTTCGACTACGTCGACCTGGAATTCGGAGCTTTCGTATCAGGCGACCTGAAATCTCTCTTTCCCTTTGTGATGGAAAATCACAAGGCGTCTACGTCCTTCATCGAACTATTCGGCGACAACATTCTTTACTGGGCGGGATCAAAGCCTATGATCCAGACAACTCCCTTCTTCACTTTCGGGGACCTTCCCGCCAGGTACCCTCATTTCCTCGAGACTGCGAAGAGGATTTCCAAACACTTCGAGAAGGAGATGGGCATACCTATCGACATGGAATTCACATACGAGACCCAGGAAAAAAAGATGACCCTGGTACAGTTGAGGCCTCTTTCTTCCTACGAGGAGATGGCCTCGGTCAGTATCCCCAAGGTGCCCGATGAGAAGATCCTGCTTAAGGGTTCACGGATGGTGAGCAACGGGGTCGTGGAGTCAACCCCGTATCTTGTTTATGTCGATCCCTTCAGGTATGGCAACCGTGACAACCACTTCAAGATCGCAAGGGCCCTTGGGAAGGTCAACGAACGCCTGAAGGGAACCAGGTACGTTCTGATAGGACCGGGAAGATGGGGAAGCGTCAACCCTGACCTGGGGGTTCCTGTGGATTATGCAGAATTATGCAACTGCGGTTGCATGGTCGAACTGGGGATCGTGGAAAAACACTTCACACCCGAGCTCTCATACGGCACACACTTTTTTCTGGACCTCGATGTTGACAACATTCTTTACCTCCCGGTATTCGCTGGGGAAAGACCCGATATCTTCAACAGGGATTGGTTCGATAACACGCCCTTTGAGCAGGGTGCCGAAGAAGAGATCAGGGTTTACAAGGGGAATTTCTCGGTGTTTCTCAACGGGGAGACCGAAGAAGGAATTGTTATTGAGAATTAAAAAAAGGGGGGCCCAGGCCCCCCTTTTCATTCTATCCTTAAGGCCAGATCCCCCTGAACCTCATTGCCAGGGTTATACGGTCGACGGCACGCACATAGGCCGCCTGTCTGAAGGTAATGTTCCTCTCCTGCCTGATCTTCCAGATCTCCTGGAACGCCTTTGTCAGTTTCTTGTCCAGTTTCTGGTGGACTTCATCTTCCGTCCAGTAATCCCCGGTGCGTCCCTGGATCCACTCGAAGCAGCTGACCGTTACGCCCCCGGCGTTTGCAAGTACGTCAGGAACGACCAGGATCCCTTTTTCGTTCAGAATAGCCTCGCCCTCTGGAGTAACCGGTCCGTTGGCTAGTTCCAGAACCACCTTGGCTTTAACCTTATCAGCATTATCCGCGTTGATAACGCCTTCAAGGGCGGCAGGAATGAGGACGTCCACATCCATCTCTATGATATCTTCGTTCGTCATAGGATCTGTCCCCTTCAGCCCCTTGATGGCCCCCGTCTCCCTCTTGAATCTGGAGACTTCCTCATAGGCAAGGCCCTTTGAGTTGAAGGCGCCTCCCCTACTGTCGGTTACGGCCAGAACGTTAAGTCCCACAAGATCGGCCAGTTTGTGGGCGTATCCGCCAACGTTGCCATAACCCTGTACCGCCGCAGTGAGAGTTTTTCCGAGGAGGCCCATTTCTCTCAGGGTCTCCCTGAGGACATACATCCCTCCCCTGGATGTGGCGTCTCCACGTCCAAGGGACCCACCCACAGCAACCGGTTTACCCGTGAATACCGAGGGTTCGCTCCTTCCCTGGACCTTTTCGAAGGTATCCACAAACCAGGACATGACCTGGGGGTTCGTGTAAACATCCGGGGCCGGTATATCGATATCGGTCCCGACAAAACGGTTTATTGCCAAAGCATAGCCGCGGCTTAATCTTTCAAGCTCCCCTTTGGAAAGCTCCTTTGCGTTGACCGAAACTCCTCCCTTGCCTCCCCCGTAAGGGAGGTCTGCCGTGGCGCACTTGATAGTCATCCATGAGGACAGGGCGACAACTTCATCCCTGTGAACGTGGGGGTGATAACGGACACCGCCCTTGTAGGGACCAAGGGCATTGTTGTGATGGCTCCTCCAGGCCTTGAGGACCTTGACCGCTCCGTCATCGAGCCTCAGTGGTATCGTGACCTCAAGTACCTCCCTGGGTTCCTTCAGGATCTCCAGGTACTCCGGCTCCGCGCTGATATGCGGCGCCGCCTCCTCGAGCTGCTTGACGAACATTTCGTGCGGGTTGAGTTTTGCCATCCAGAATCCCCCTCTATCATAAAGTCGTCCCACTGGAGAACATCCATGTGGGCAAGATTTTATTGCGCTAATTATCATAGCACTTATGGTTCACTGCACAAGTGAAAAATAAAGGGCGATTGTTCATAAAAATTAACCGGGGCCTCCCTGAAAAGGGCTGCCCCGGCTATAAAACACGTATGCAAATGCAGAAAATATTGCCTAGAGGAATACTCCGCGCATCCTCACTGCGTCAGCGACCCTTACAATGGCCGTCATGAAGGCTCCCCGGCGCATCTTTACCTTGCGTTCATGGCTGAATTCCCAGACCCTCTGGAAGTTGCCCTTCATGATATGCAGGAGCCTTGAATTGTACTCTTCACGAGTCCAGAAGTAACCCCCAAGATCCTGGGCCCACTCGAAATAGGATCCGATGACCCCGCCGGAGTTGGCAAGAAAATCGGGTACGATGAGAACTCCCTTGGCATCAAGGATAGCGTCGGCTTCGGGTGTCACTGGACCGTTCGCGGCCTCGACGATATATTTTGCCTTGACCTTGTCGGCGTTGCCCTTGTTGACGGCTCCTTCGAGGGCTGCAGGGATGAATACGTCCGTCTCAAGGAACAGGAGTTCCTCCGCATCGATCTTTTCAAGACCGGGCTGTTTGAAACCGTCAAGAAGCTTCTGAGGGTGCTCTGAAACATGCTCGAAGGCCTTTTTGATGTCAATGCCTTCCCTGCAATAATATGCCCCGGTAATATCGCTTATGGCTATGACCTTTGACCCTGCATCTACAAGGGTTAGAGCGGCGTAGGTACCGACGTTGCCGAAACCCTGAATGGTAAAGGTGGTATCCCCGGGATCTTTTTCGAGAACCTTGAGAAGCTCAAGGGCACATGTGGCAACACCAAGCCCGGTTGCTTCGGTGCGGCCCTGGGAACCCCAGAGGCTCACGGGTTTCCCTGTGAAGATGGCTGGCTCCAGCCTGCCCCTCATCTTGCTGATGGTGTCCATGAACCAGACCATCTCCTGTCCGCCTGTGTTGACGTCTGGAGCCGGGACATCGGTCCATGCACCTACGACCGGTTCTATTCTTGCTGCAAAGGTCCTGGCTACACGCTCTTTCTCAGCCTTGGACATCTCGAGAGGGTTGCATTCGACTCCGCCCTTTCCACCACCGTAGGGAATACCGGCAAGGGAGCATTTCCAGGTCATGAGCATGGCAAGGGCTTCGCATTCCTCCAGGCATACGTCAGGATGGAACCTTATTCCCCCCTTGGCCGGCCCGATAGCGGAAGAGTGCTGGACCCTGTATCCGTTAAAAACCCTGGTGCTGCCGTCGTCCATTACGACAGGGATCGAAACGGACGTTTTGCGTTCGGAATTGCCGAGTATCTCTACCAGACCTTCCTCAAGCCCGAGTTCCTCGGCTGCCCCATAAAAGTTCTTCAAAGCAGTGTCGAGCAGCACGTTCTCTGAAGTTCTCTTACCCATAAAAACCGCACCTCCATTTTCATGCTTATGACCCGGGAAACCCGGGTCATTGATCCT
>CAZAMZ010000003.1:0-28141 GCA_964486375.1 uncultured Synergistaceae bacterium
CTTACCGATGGCCTCAGGTCCCTTATTACCACTATCCCCGCCGACAACATCTGCGAAAAGACCCTCAGGTACCCTGGAACAGCCGAACGTCTCGCTTTCCTGAGGGAGGTGGGCCTATTCTCGACAGAACCTGTTACAGTCAAGGGGAACAGGATAGCACCAAGGGATCTTTTTGCTGCAATAGCCTACCCCAGGATGCAGCTCGGCGACAGCGAGAAGGAATTCACTTTCCTTCAGATCGAGGTCAGGGGGACCAGTGAGGGAAGAAACCTGCTCCATCGTTACAAGGTCTACGACGAAAGGGACGAAGGGACAGGCTTTACGTCCATGGCCCGGACAACGGGTTTCCCCTGCGTCATTATGGCAAGGCTTATCGCCGAAGGTATTGTGGACATGCCGGGAGTAAACGCCCCGGAAGCTATTGGAGACAATCCCGTTGCTGTGGACAGGTTTATTTTAGAGATGGAGAACCGTGGCGTAAAGGTGCTGAAAGAGATATCCGAAACAGCGTGAAAAGGGGGAACTCCGCCTTTTGGGGGAGTCCTCCCTTGCTTTTTCCAGTTGCTCTGGTAAAGTAAAGATCCGATACCCCCAAAAGAGGTGGAGTCTCCGTGGACGATCTGGAAAGAAGGGTCGTTATTCTTAGTCTTGTGGCGAAAAAAGGCGATAACCCTGATCTGTGGGGCTATGCCAGGCTTCGCAAATCCATTCTCCTGCTCCAGATAGAAGAGGATGTCCCCCTGGGATTCGTCTTCGACCTCGAAAGGGAGCGTCCCGTCTCTCCCGAACTGCAACTCTTCCTTGAGACAATGACCTTCGACAGGTACCTTGAATCGGTAGAAACCCTGGCGGGTTTCAGGAGGGAACTTGGCGAGAAAGGAAACAGGCTCCTTGAGGAGAACCGGGAAATTGCCGAAAGATACAGTGAGTATGTAGACCGGGTATTTGAAAAAACCAGGGACATGTCACTTACGGACCTGCGGGTCGCCGCAAGGGATGCCTTCCTCTCCTTTCCTGAGCGAGCCGGTATCTCCTGAACAATTATTGAGTACCCCCCCGGAATATCTGTTTCAAAGGGCGACCTCAGGGTCATAATAACGCCCGGGAGGCTGCCCCTATCCCATGGGAAAAGGCATTTACCCTGTTCTTGCCGCTTCAGGATCACTTTATCAAGATCAGGAACCTCCACCAGGCTTATCCTTTTGTCCCGGTTCACAACTCGATTATGTTCGAAAAGTTGCAGTAAACAGCAGCAATATGCTACTATCTGCCAGTAGCAGCAATAAGGAGGAGAATATTAGTGGAACGGGAGAACCGCATTGAGATCATGGCCAGGATCCTGTCCCAGAGCGGGGTCCCCGTAAGCGGATCCCACCTTGCGGAGGAATTCGGTATAAGCCGCCAGGCCGTGGTTCAGGACATAGCCCTTCTAAGGGAACGCGGAGTGCCGGTTATGGCAACGGCAAGGGGATACGTGTTGAGATCGAGGGCCCTGCGAAGGGTCTTCGCCGTCCGGCACACCACCGATGATATCGCCGATGAGCTCAATACGATCATTGAGGCCGGGGGCAGGGTCCTGGACGTGGTCGTCGACCACCCCGTATACGGGGAGATCAGGGGCAACCTCGACCTGGGATCCAGGGATGATGTAGTCCGGTTTCTCAATATGCTAAAAAGTTCAGGTCAATCCCCCCTCTTGTCCCTGTCAAAGGGATTTCACGTCCACACCGTTGAAGCCCCTGATGAAGAAACCATGGTCTCTGTCGAGAAAGCACTGGCTGCAAAAGGTTTTCTGGAGGTTTCATGAATACCGGTTTCAGGAGGTGTCGCCTGTTGAATGAACGTGAAAGGTCCTGGGTTATCTTCGCTCTTGTTTACGCCGTGCTGAATGTTGCCGTTCCTTACATTTTCCTGAAAGACATGGGGAACCTCCTGGGAGTCTTCCTTTTCTGGAACCTCATTACCGCGGCGGTCCTGGCTGCAGGCGTCTGGTTCACCTCGTCATGGGGAAAAACAGAAGGGGAAGGGGAGCTCCCTGAATGAACTCAACGATGATTCTTGCAGGGGTCGCAGCATGGTTTTCGATCGGAGCCGTACTGTCATGGCATGCCCGCAGAAGTCTGGGGGAGGGAATGATCGAATATTTCCTTGCCGACAGGAAAGTCGGGGGCTTTATTTCGGCCATGACTTACAGCGCAACAACCTACAGTGCATTCATGATGGTGGGCCTCGTAGGCCTGACCTACTCAGCCGGCGTGGGCAGCCTGGGCTTCGAGATGACTTACCTTGCTGCCACGGTCATCCTCATGGTCATCTTTGCTCCCAGGTATTGGGCCGCTGGAAGGATCTTCCAGCTCGTGACACCCTCGGAACTGCTCACCAGGCGCTATGAAACGCCTCTCGCAGGCGCCTCGGCAGCAATACTGTGCATCGTTATGCTTATCCCCTACGCCTCGGTACAGCTCATGGGGATCGGATACCTTTTCGAGATACTTTCCGGAGGGGCAATACCTTTTGTCTGGGGGATGATCATAGCGGCCGGTGTCTCCTTCGTATTCTCGTGGTGGGCCGGCCTTCGTTCCGTAGCCCTGACGGACGCCCTGCAGGCCATTGTGATGCTTGCTGCCAGCGCACTCCTGCTTTGGTATATTTCCTTCGGCCTTTTTCCCGATGGTCTTACCGGGGCATTATCAGCGAGACAGGACCTTCTCAAGCTGACATGGTCCTTTCCCATGTTCGCAGGTCTTACGCTACCCTGGGCCTTCTTTGCCGTAACCAACCCCCAGGTGGTCCAAAGACTTTACATACCGGCAAACGTCGGCAGCCTTAGAAGGATGATCATAGGTTTTTCGGCCTTTGGGTTCATATACACCGTTCTTTGCGTCATTTTCGGACTCGCGGCAGCTGCAAAAATGCCAGGCCTTGACAAACCAGACAATGCAATGGCAATGCTGCTATCGGCCGTTCCGGTCCCTCTTGCCCTTGTAGTGTCGCTGAGCATTATGGCGGCTGCAGTATCAACCATGAATTCCGTTATCCTGACTCTCAGTTCAATGTTCGGAAGGGATGTGGTCAGAACCTTTTTCCCGGGGATCAACGAGAGGACGGAACTTCGGATTTGCAGGACCCTCATACCCGTCATCACGATCATCTGCTTCTTTTTCGCAAACATGCGGCTTGGATTGATAGCGGTCCTTTCTGCAATGGCATCGGGGGGGCTTCTTATGCAGCTTCCTGCCATTCTCGGCGCTTTCTTCTGGAAAAAGGCCACCGCAGCGGGAGCCATATCCAGCATGCTGGTCGGGGGAGCCGCTGTAGGTTACATGTATATTTATGGAATTAAACCCCTGGGACATTGGCCTGCTTCCTGGGGAATGCTAATCTCGGGCGTGGTCTTCGTCGCTGTCAGCCTTGTGACAAAACCCCCGGAGAACACAGGCTCTTTCCTGTCTTCCGTTGCAGAGTTTATCCATTCAAGGTTCGGGAGTTGATATATTTCCTCGTCCAGGGGCAGGCTTCGATACAGATCCCGCAGATAGTATGATCCGACCTCAATGTGTCCGAAGTACTCCTTGCAAACCTGTAACAGGCAAAAATATCGACCAGTTCATCCCTGTGGGTGCCAGGCTCCCAGTCCCGGCCTGTCGGAGCGCCGGCCGGGCATGCATCGACACAGGATCTGCACTGGCCGCACTTTGAACCCCTTGTTCCTGAGCCGTCGGCAAGAGGAGCATCGGTCAGGATGGTACACATTCGGAAGGCCGATCCGAATTCCTCGTTGACGAGAAGGTCGCACTTGCCTATCCACCCCAGCCCTGACCTGAGGGCTGCAGTTTTGTGCGGGAAAGGGACACTTAGTGTTTTTTTGTCGTAGCCTTCCGTCGTGGGGCCAAGCAGCAAAGACCGGAAACCCGAGTCCTTTATATATACCGATGTCCTCTCACCTATCCGTGCCAGCTCTCCGTTCACCCTTTCATACTCGTCATGGTATTCGCGGGTCGGGCCTTCATTGATCCCGCTGATCACGACCGGATCCAGGGCAAGGGTAACGGTGACCCCATAACAAAGACCGGGATCTGGAAGAACCAGCATTCCGCGAAGGTCTGAAAAACCGCATCCTGAAGCTCCCAGAGCATCCATTATTCCCCTCAGCTCTTCCGCAAAGCGCAAGTTCATTTCCCCACCCCCATAATATCATTGTCTTTTTCCCCTTGAAGCCCGTACCCTTGCATCGCCTTCATGACTTCCTCGATCTCGTTATCTTTCAAAAGGTTTGGAACGCCAAGGCTTTTTGCACCAGTGTATACTTTTGAGGCGAATTCCATTATCTCCGCCAGCGTGAAGGCTTCACGGAGACTCCCCCCCACCGTCACAAGGCCGTGATTCGCTAAAAATACCGCTTTCCCATCGCCTAAAGAAGCTACAACATTTTCGGCAAGGACCCCTGTGCCGAAACATGCATAAGGGGCAACGGGAACCTTTCTTCCTGCCATGGCGACCAGGTAATGGAAAACCGGCAACTCCCACCCCAGGCACGCCATGACACAAACATAAGGTGAGTGGGTGTGGACTACAGCCGAGATGTCGCCTCGGGATGAATAAATGGCCAGGTGAAGAGGGGTCTCGCTCGAGGGTTTAAGGCTCCCTTCTATAACGTTGCCGTTCATGTCTGCGACAACGACATCTTCCGGAGTCATCGTTTCGTACTCTACTCCGCTTGGAGAAACTGCCAGAAGATCTCCCTCGCGGATGCTCAGGTTGCCTCCCGTTCCTGCGACAAGTCCTTTGCAGAGAAGTTTTTTCCCAAAAAGAACTACCTCGTTGCGAACCTTTTCCAGGATCATATTGTCCACCTCTTTTCAGGATGATAACCCAATTGGCACCCCTGGCGCCATGGTGTAGGGTATACTTCGATTATCGAGACGAAGGGAGACTATTGTCATGGGTCAGGAATACAAGTCGATCAGGCTTCCTGTTTTCCAGGTTGACGCTTTTACCAGTTCCCCCTTCTCGGGTAATCCTGCCGCAGTCTGCATCCTCGATGAATTCCCCCCGGAAGAGACCATGGGCAAGATCGCCATGGAGATGAACCTTTCCGAGACCGCATTTGTCACTCCCGCTTCGGACAGGCAATCCGGAGAAAGGAAGAGTTTCAGGATAAGATGGTTCACCCCCGCCGTGGAAGTCCCTCTCTGCGGTCATGCGACCCTGGCTGCAGCCCATGTCATTTTTTCAGAGATGGAGCATGGACCGGGAAGGATCACATTTGAGAGCGCAAGCGGACCGCTTGCAGCTGACTTCAACGGTCACGGGATAACACTGGATTTTCCTATGAACGAGCCGGAACCAACCGGTGTCCCGATGGAGATCCTCTCCGCCCTGGGCATCAGTGAGGCGGAGGATGCCCAGGTCTCCAGAAACGCTGAAATGCTCCTTCTCAGAGTCAGGGACGAGGGAACGGTTCATGGCCTTCAGCCTGATTTTCAGGCAATGCTTGGAGCCGACAGGGAAGGGGAGGATTACAAGGGAGTGATCGTTACCTCAACCTCAGAAACCTGGGATTTCATTTCAAGATATTTCGGTCCATGGGAGGGGCTTAACGAAGACCCCGTGACAGGTTCAGCCCATACTGTCCTGGCCCCATACTGGTCCCGGGTGAGCGGCAAGGTCAGATTCAAGGCCTTCCAGGCATCGAAACGCGGGGGGTATCTTGAAATAAGCATTTCAAACGAAAGGGTCTTCATTACAGGGGAAGCAAGGACCGTCCTGAAAGGTGAGCTCCTGATATAAAGGGCACGAGCCGTTTGCGGCCCGTGCCCTTTACAGGTTTACTGATTCCTGCGAAATGCCGGGAACCCTCCAAGTGTCGATATTATTTCGTGGTTCAGCTCAAGCCCCAGAGATTCCCCGAGACGTTCTATCTCAACTGCCAGGTAGTGCTGCTGCATGTCCTCCCTGACCTTCCTGAGAGCCTCGTCAAATGAGGGCATTCTGGCAGGCTTTTTATCAAGTACCTGGATAACGTGCCATCCGAACCTTGACTGGACGGGACCCCCTATCTTTCCGGGTTCCAGCGAGAAAGCCATCTCGTCGAATTCCGGGACGGTCTGGCCCCTGTACACCCATCCAAGATCCCCGCCGCCCTGTGCACTTCCGGTATCGATACTGCGCCTCGCGGCAGCGGACCTGAAATCGCCGTCCCTGGCAAAAACCTCCACGAGGGCGTCCAGTGCTTCGCTTTCGGTTTCAACCAGTATATGCCTTACATGGACCGCCTCGGGTTCCATGTAATACTCCTGGTTATCATTGAACCATTTTTCAAGAGCAGGCCTCCCAAGATCCCACCTTGACGACACAGAGGCGACATAGGCCTGTGCCAGAACGTTGACGGCATTCCACCTCAACTGGGAGGCTACTCCCGGATCGAGGTGGAGTCCCCTGTTCTTCGCTGCTTCAGAAAGAAGAAGGGCCACCGATACCTGCTGCGCAAAGGACTCCCTGTCCTCCAGGGACATCTGGGCAAGCACAAAGGGTCTCATCATCTGGTTTGCACCTGACTGTTCAACGATCAGGTTTACCAGCTCTTCCTCGCCTACGGTCTCGCTGCCCGCCGTGATGACAGGCCCTCTGTCCGAGGCCTGGGCAAATGTCACCGCAATAAGGGTTGCCATTACTGCCAGCACTAGCACTTTCATGGTAAAACGTCGCATCAGATCACTCCTCGAAGTTATTTGCATGTTTTTGGTAAGGGGATCATTTCCCTCCGGATTTCCCGGGTGCCCCCTGGTAGGGCATCGGAACATATTGAACAGATGGGCGGCGCTGACCTGTCTGTGGGTAAAGACGCATAACCTGGCAGATCTCCTCAGGGATGTCAGTGGAGACAAAAAGCCCTATTTCTGACGCTTCCTCGCTGCTTATTGGATAATCGTGGGTCCAGCGGCCCTCGGTCAGGATATCTGCCAGCCGTTCGGCCTCCTCTTTCGGCACATTGTCCACCAGAAGGCTCACGACAAAATTCCTTGTCTGCTTAATGGCTTTCCGGGAAATATCGGCAAGGATAAGGGTCTCATCATCCACTTCAGCTATCGGTTTTTCTTCCACGGTCTTGAGAATGGAGACAGCCGGATATTGGCCTATCTGCGGATCCACCGGCCCGAGGACGGCATGCCTGTCCATTACTATCTCATCTGCCGCAAGGGCAATAAGCGTTCCTCCCGACATGGCGTAGTGAGGCACAAATACAGTCACCCTGGATTCATGCTTGTTAAGCGCAGCGGCTATCTGTGACGCGGCCAGGAGTAATCCCCCCGGAGTGTGGACGATCAGGTCTATGGGGGTATCAGAGGAAGTCATCCTGATAGCTCTAAGTATCTCTTCTGAATCCTCTATGTTAATGTAATTCCTGGCGAAGAGGCCCATGAAACCTACGCTCTCCTGACGGTGTATCAGCGTTATTACCCTGCTACCCCGTTTTTTCTCCAGGTTCCTTATTGCCATAACCCTTGATCTTTCAAGCGACCATTGTTTGATCATGGGGAAGACGAAAAAGAACAACAGGATGATCCAGAACACGTCGACCCTGAACATGCTGGTACCCCCTTCTGATTCACTTCTGTCAAAACCGGTATACGTTCTGCCTTTCCATACTTGCCATACCTTCTTATTGACCTTCGGAAGATCCCTCTGTCGCGGTTCTGTCCGCGGCATTTCCGCTTTCAGGAACAAGGACCAGTTCGCCATCCCTTACCGAAACAGATACATACCCCTCTTCGGGAACACGGCCCTCAAGGACAAGATCTGCAAGCCTGTCTTCGATAAGTCTCTGGACAGCCCGCCTCAGGGGTCTTGCTCCGTATTTGGGATCATACCCCTTATCAAGCAGAAGTGATTTCGCGTCCGACGGGATCTCTATCCGAATGCCTTTTTCAGAGAGGCGCTCCCCTACATCTTCAAGCATGAGATCCAGAACCTTCAGAAGCTCCTCCCGACCAAGAGGTTCAAATATTATCATCTCATCCACGCGGTTAATGAACTCAGGCCGGAAGGTCTTCTTGACCGCTTCAACAATGGCCCCACGTGCTCTTGACCAGTCCGGGGTCTCTCCCTGACCCGGGGTTGCAAATCCCATTCCCTGACCTTTCATTGCTTCCCTGGCCCCAATGTTGCTGGTCATTATGACCACACTGTTTCGAAAGTCCACGGTGTGCCCCTGGCCATCGGTGAGCCGGCCGTCCTCGAGTATCTGGAGGAGGATGTTGAATATGTCAGGGTGCGCTTTCTCGATCTCATCGAAAAGCACTACCGAATAGGGCCTCCTCCTTAATGCCTCAGTCAGTTTGCCCCCTTCTTCGAAACCCACATAACCCGGTGGTGCACCGATAAGTTTCGCTACTTCGTGACGCTCCATGTATTCGCTCATGTCGAAACGCACCATTGCTTCATCACTGCCGAAGAGGAATTCCGCCAGGGAACGTGCAAGTTCGGTCTTCCCGACGCCGGTGGGGCCGAGGAACAGGAAACTGCCCACGGGCCTCCTGGGATCCTTCAGACCGCTCCTTGATCTTCTTATAGCCCTGGAGACGGCATTTACTGCTTCGGTCTGATCGACCATCCTCTTGTGGATCTCCTCCTCCATCCTCATAAGACGGGCCGCCTCTTCCTCGGTGAGCTGGACGACGGGTATCCCTGTCCACTCGGAGACTATGTCTGCGATCTGTTCAGAGTCCACTACAGGCTCCTCCTGGTTCCTGCGTTTCTGCCATTCCCTGCGGCGCTCCTCAAGTTCTTCGCAGAGTTTTCGCTCATCATCCCTCAACCGGGCAGCCTTTTCGAATTCCTGCGAAACAACGGCTGCCTCCTTTTCTTTCCTGAGAGATTCCAGGTTCCTCTCGACCTCCTTGATATGATCCGGGGCTTCCATGGTCTTGAGCCTTGCCCTTGCAGCCGCCTCATCGATGAGGTCGATGGCCTTGTCCGGCAGATGCCTTTCGGTAATATACCGGGCAGAAAGCCGGGCAGCCGCCTGGAGGGCATTATCGGTTATCTTCGCCCTGTGATGGGCCTCGTACCTGTCCCTTAGCCCTTCAAGGATCCTGATGGAGTCATCCACTCCCGGTTCATCGACCATTACAGGCTGGAAGCGCCTTTCAAGAGCGGCATCCTTTTCAATGTTCTTCCTGTATTCGTCTATTGTAGTTGCCCCGATCACCTGGAATTCTCCCCTGGACAGACTCGGTTTCAAAATATTTGCGGCATCAACGGCACCTTCGGCCCCGCCAGCACCCACTATAGTGTGGATCTCGTCTATGAACAGGATCACGTCCCTGCATTCCCTCAGTTCCTTGACCAGTTTCCGCATCCGTTCTTCGAACTCGCCGCGGTATTTTGTCCCGGCCACGAGGTTCCCGACGTTAAGCTGGACTACCCGCTTCCCCCTCAGCACCTCAGGTATATCGCCTGCTATTATCTTTTGTGCCAGGCCCTCCACTATCGCTGTCTTCCCGACTCCGGGATCCCCAATAAGAACAGGGTTGTTTTTTGTCCTTCTCGACAGTATCTGTATCAGCCTCTGGATCTCCCTGGCCCTGCCTATGACCGGATCGAGCTCGTTGCGCATTGCCATCTCCGTCAGGGCTATCCCCAGCTGATCCAGGGTAGGTGTTCTTGATCGGCTGGCAGACTTCTGTGAATTTTCCTCCTGCTTGCTCTCAGACAGGTCGGGGGGAGTCCCTTCCCCGGCAGATACTGCTGCTGTGATCTCCGAACGGATCTTCTCGAAATCCAGCCCCATGGATACGAGGACCTGGGCTGCTATTCCCTCGCCTTCAGCCAGAAGCCCCATAAGGATATGTTCCGTTCCCACATAGTTGACCGCCATGTTCCTTGCTTCACGCATGGCAAGATCCAGGACTTTTTTGGCCCTTGGGCTCAAGGGGAGATCGACGGGTTTGTTCTTCTGCTCTCCGCGACCCACGAATTGTTCAACAGAATTGCGCAGTTCATCGAGGGACACACCTGATGACTGAAGGATCTGGGCAGCGACCCCTTCACCTTCAGCAGCCAGCCCCAGAAGGATATGTTCCGTTCCAATAACGTCATGACCCAGTCTCAAGGCTTCCCGATGGGCCAGTTGTATTACTTTTTTACCTCTTTCTGTAAAGTACTGCCACATTTTCCAGACCTCCGTGATCTATTGATAATAGGACAGGGACTTTCAAGGGATCTGACCGGCCTCATTAAAGGGATCGAAAGCCCTCCTCAATATCCCGGACCTTGTGGAGTTGAGATCTTCAGGAGTAAGATCCCTCTTCGAACGTGCCTGAATATGAGCCTTCTGTATATCCATCAGGAGCATGTTCCAGGTGCTTACAGGAACTTTCGGCAGGATCCCCGTTTCAGATCCCATTCTGGCAAGAGAGATAAGGTCAAGGGCCTCCCTTATCTCCATATTCCTGGAAAAACGCAGGAGACCCCAGGCCCTCCATGCCTTGTCTTCCAGCCCCGATCTCTTTTCCGAGACAAGCTGGTCCCTGGCGGCCTGTTCCTGTCTAACCAGCCCTGAGGCCACTCCGGAGACTTTCTCGATAAGCTCCTCCTCGGTCTGACCTAGGGTGACCTGGTTGGATACCTGGAAAAGGGATCCTGCGGAATCGCTGCCCTCTCCGAACATCCCCCGTACCGTCAGCCCGATCCTTCCGCAATCCGATGCGACCTTGCCTACTTTCCTGAGCACCGAAAGGGCAGGAAGATGTATCATGACCGATGCCCTCAGACCGGTCCCGATATTTGTAGGACAGGTGGTAAGGAACCCGAACCTGCTGTCAAAGGCATAACCCAGGTCTTCAAGAAGTTGATCGATCTGCCTGGCCACCCTCCAGGCCTCCTGGAGCCTCAGTCCTCCAAGAAAAGCCTGAATACGAAGATGGTCTTCCTCGTTTATCAGGATCGACACGATCCCCCTGTCGTCGACAGCAGCCTCCCTGCCAGGTCCTCCTTTCGCCAGTGAGGGACTGATCAGGTGTCTCTCGATCATTACTCCCCTGGCAAGGGGATCCAGTTGGTCTATCTCGAAAACCCTGAAATTCTTGAGGGAATTTTCCGAAAGGATCCTGGAGCGAATCGCGTCGGCACAGGCAAGAAGGTCCTCCCTGCCTGCCCTCCAGGGGAAAATCCTGTCATCCAGGTTTCTGGCCAGCCTGACGCGACTCGAGAGGATCAACCCTGAACTGTCCCCAAGCCCGCCAACCCACTCAAGAGGGCTTTCTGCCAGTTGCCTAGCCTCGGTTTTCATCGGTTTCACCGATCTCGCGGATCCTGTCCCTGATTACGGCAGCCCTTTCGTAATCCTCTTTTTCAACGGCTTCCAGGAGTTCTTTCCTGAGCAATTCGATCTCATCCGAACAGGAAACCTCTATGCATGCGGTTTTGGGACGCACCCCCCTGTGGATCTCCGAACCGTGGATCTTCCTGAGCAACGGGCCAAGATAATCACGGAACACGGAAAAACACTCAGGGCAGCCGTATTTCCCTGCTTTTCTGAAGTATCCGCTGTCCAGGCCGCACCGGCTGCATGTGACCTCCGCCCGGACAGCCTCGTCACCGGCATGACCCGTTGCCGGTATTCCGTGAGCAGGGAAGAGACCCCAGAGAAAGCTGTCAATGGGAATATCAAAGGATATGTCGGGGATGATCCCCTCTTTTGCCATAATTTCCGCACATTGGCGACAGAGATGAAAATCGGCGATATCTTTTCCCTTCTGATGCCTGATATGGACCTCGGCTTCCCTCGATCCGCATTTTTCGCACTTCATGAAAAAACGCCCTATCCGAGAGCCAGGCTCCGCAGCAGGCGTTTAAGGAGTTCAGCATGGAGGGAGTCCCGTTTGTAGGGGGATAGATCCAGAATATCCCTTCCTATCTCTTCCTGGAATCTTGCGGCAACTTCAATGATCAGACGTTCCCTCGAGGTTACGAGCCCCCTGTGCTGAAGATTTGCAAGGATCCTCCTGATATCCTGCTCATTAACGGTATCACCCACGAGTTCCTCAATATGGTTGGCCCTTTCCTCAGGCATGTCCAGGCAGAGTCTTATCACCCTGATGTAGCCATGCCCTCCCCTCTGGCTTTCAACGATGTAACCCCTCTCAGGGGTGAAACGGCTCCTTATCACGTAGTTTATCTGACTGGGTACACAACCGAAATGCTGCGCCAGATCCTTACGGCTCAGGAATACCGATTCTTCGCTGGTTCTTTCCAATAGTTCCTCGATGTGTTTTTCGATTATCCTGGTAAGACTGGCCAAGACCCTTCCTCCTTTGACCTTTTTTGACTAGTCAAATTATAAAGTTAAGGTCAATATTCGTCAATAATAACTGCTCAACCCAGGCTTCAATTTTCCCCGATACGACCCTCTGCGCCCCTGATCAGGTTGTCTATGTTGGACCTGTGACGAAAAACTGCAAGGATAGCCATTGCGCCGGAAACCCAGACATAGGGGGAAGGACTTTTCAGCAGAAGAAGCCATAAAGGCACTGTGGCCAGTGAGACCATGGAACCCACTGAAACGTACCTTGAGGACCGGATGGTGAGATACCAGACCATCCCTCCAGCCGCAGCAGCAAAAGGGTTCCAGAAAAAAACAACTCCGAAGGACGTGGCAACCCCCTTTCCTCCCCTGAAGTTCAGCCAAAGGGGGAAATTATGGCCGCATACGCCTGCAAGACCGGTTAGTGCAAGTATCCACGGCTCATGGATCCCGAAAATACGGGCGGCCATTACAACAAGGCCACCTTTGGCCATATCGAAGAGGGCCACGGCAATACCCCATTTTTTTCCCACAAAACGCGATACATTCGTAGCTCCGATATTGCCCGATCCCAGGGTCCGGATATCCTTCCCAAGGAGCATTTTGATCAAAAGGTAACCTGCAGGTATAGAACCAGAGAGGTAACCGGCGGAAATCCAAAAAAGACCTGCCATTAACCCTCAATCCTTATCACGACTGCGTCAGCAGCGACAACACCTTTGCCCTCCCCTAGAACGAAAACAGGGTTGACGTCCAGTTCGGAAAGGCTTGCCTCGGCTACCGCCATTAACGAGACAGCCGATACCATCTCTGCCAGTGCCTCCACATCCTTGGGTTCCTTTCCCCTGCTTCCTGAAAGCAGGGGGAAACCGCGCAAGGCCGAGATCATTCTCAGGGCTTCCTCTCTGTCAACCGGGGCATGGCGGATCGAAACATCCTTCAGGATCTCCACGTATATACCTCCAAGGCCCACGGCTATCAGGGGGCCGAACAGGGGATCACGTTTGATGCCTATCATGAATTCGACACCGCCCGAGACCATCTCCTGGACAAGCATCCCCCTCAGCCTTGCTTCCGGCATGGATTTCATGGACCTTTCCAGGAGCCTGCCGTAGGCATTCCGGAGTTCCTCGTCATCCTTTATCCTCAGGGCAACTGCCCCGGCTTCGGTCTTGTGGATTATGTCGGGTGATACAACCTTCAGGGCCACCGGATAACCGATCTCCGAAGCGGCGGAAAGGGCATCTTCCAGGGAACCGGCAAGGATTTCCCGCGTTACTGGTATTCCCCAACCCGCAAGGAGTTTTTTGGCATCATATTCCGTAAGATCTACAGGCATTCGCGGGAGGATGGCTTCGCCAGGTCTGTCAGGAGCCTTCATTGGAAGGGCAGGCCTGTCCTTCCAGCCAAAAAGTTTGGCCAGGGCCCAGGCACACCTCTTGGGGCTTCTGAAAAGGGGGACCTTTTCAGACCTTATCTCATTCAGAAAATCTCCCCCCTGCTCCTCGTTGATAAGCCAGCAGCATGCCAGGGGCTTTTCAGTGCTCCTGGCGGCTTTGATCATCTCCCTGGTGACTATTTTCCCGGACTCACCGGTTATCATTGAAATTACAACTGCCGCCATGTCTACCTCGGGACAACGGAGGACTTCTTCCAGGGATGACCGGAAATTCCCTGGATCGTTTATGACCTGGGCGGTCAGATCCACGGGGTTCCTGGTGGACCCGAAGGGAGGAACGAACTGCTGAAGGGAATTCTGAACCTCCAGGGGAAGAGGATCGATCTTCAGCCCCAGATCCCAGGCCCTGTCGGCAAGAATTATCCCGGCACCACCTGAAGTGGTTACTATTCCCAACCGCTTTCCGGCCGGCTTCTTCTTCGAGCCAAAGATCCTTCCCAGGTCCGCGATGTCATCAGAATCTTCGATCTCAATTACCCCATACTGCCTGAAGATCGCCCTCCAGGCTTCATCCTCCCCGGTAAGAGCGGCGGTGTGGCTTTTTACTGCAGCCTTTCCCGTGGGACTCCTGCCGACCTTGAGAACAGCTACGGGAACCCCTTTTTCCCCTGCAAACCTGAGCATTTCAATAAATCGCGATCCCTCCGAAAGACCTTCCATGTAAAGGACAAGGAGGTCGACTTCGGGGTCGTTCACAAACGCCATGCCGAAATCCACAAGATCAAGATCGGCCTGGTTGCCGGTGGTAACAACATACCTGAAACCGACCCCGCTTTCAGCGGCCATGGCAAAAGAGGAAAATCCGAAAGCACCGCTCTGGGAGACATAGGCAACGTTGCCCAGGGGCCGGGAATCGCTGTCCAGGGATGCGGAAAAACTGAGTGGGATCGAAGAGGCAAAATTGACCAGTCCCTGGCAATTGGGACCCAGGATACGGGTGCCCCCTCGTCTGGCCAATGCGACTATCTCATTCTGGGCCTCGTCATCTTCGCTTTCAGCAAACCCGGAAGAAAAAATGATCGAAAAAGGGACATTTCGACCGGCACACTGCCGGACCACTTCAGGGACCATTGCTGCTCTGACCCCCACCAGGACAACATCGGGAGTAACCGGAAGGGAAGCTACGTCGGGATAGCAATCAAGTCCGGCAATGCTTCTGCGTTTCGGGTTTACGGGGTAGATATCGCCTTTGAACCCGAAACGCTGGAGAAGCTTGACCGGCCTTCCTGAAATGCTTTCGAGATTCCCGGAAGCTCCAACGATAGCTACTGAGCGGGGGGTAAGAAGACGGTATAGGTCGACTCCCTTGTTCGGCCTGTCCCCCATTTTTCTATGCACCCTCCCCTGATACATCCATAACAAGCGGAGCCCCGAGACCATCCACCGTTACCTCTACCCTGTCTCCCGGGAATATTTCACCCACACCTTCAGGCGTACCGGTCAGGACCACATCACCCTCTTCAAGGGTCATAAAGGCACTAATATATTCAAGGATCGCCGATACGGGAAAGATCATGTCCGCAGTCCGGCCTTCCTGCCGCTGAATACCGTTAACAAAGGTTCTGACGATCGTCCGGTCAGGATCGATCCCGGTCTCCCCCCCTGCATCAGAAATCGCATTGTCCGAGTCCGTGACTGTGTCCACTGAAGGTCCCCTCTCTGGCGGTCCCTTGCCGTCAGGTCTATCCCCGCCGCGTAACCCAGCACATTGTCAATGGGTCTGACCGTACCAGGGAGTATTCTCTTCCCTATCACCACTGCCAGCTCTCCTTCGTAATGGAACTCACTGGTGAAGTGGGGGTAGGGGATCTCGGAGAATGGCCCGGTGAGGGAGTTGGGGCCCTTGAGAAAAAGGCCCGGCTCCTCGGGGAGAGGGTCCTTGTCATTGCCCATCTCTCTTATATGGCCGAAATAGTTCCTCCCTACACAGACTATCTTGGAAGGGGTGGCAGGTGCCAGAAGCCGGACCGAAGCCATGGAATAAGAATCTCCAGTAGGCGTTCCTCCCGGGGAAGATGTAACGAACACCCTTTCCCCCTCTACCTTCCCCCATAATGCCTCTTTACTGCCATCCACATCGAACCTGACCAATCTCATAAGATCCTTCTCCACCTTTCCGCTCGGGTCATCCTTAAAAGAAACAGTTTACCAGGCCTTCCTGTAAATAGTCTCTATGTCGCTCCTGTCAAGGGGCTTCGGGTTGTTCGATAGCAGTCTGGTCTCTCCTGAAGCCGCATCAGCCATACCCGGGATCGCCGAAGCCGGGATCCCCAGATCCCTCAGCCTTGTAACTACACCTGTCCTGAGTGCGGTCTCCGTCATCCAGTCGATAAATGCCCGTGACTCTTCCATTTCCGAATGTCCCCTGCGATCTTCCGTCACCGCACGGGCCAAAAGGGCGATCTTCCCTTCACAGCAGTCCATGTTGAACTCCATAACAGGTCTCAGCATAACAGTATTTGCCGTCCCATGAGGAATATGGAACTCCCCGCCGAGGGGATAGGCCAGGGCGTGCACCGCAGCCGTGCCTGCCATGGCAAAAGCCATACCGGCCAAAAGGCTGCCGAGGGACATCCTCCTGCGGGCTTCAGCATCCTGTCCGTCCCTGAAAGCTCTTTCAAGGGAACAGGCAATATTTTTCAGAGCCTCCAGAGAGAGGGCTTCGCTGAAGGGGTTTGAATTGACCGAAAGGAAGGACTCAACAGCGTGGACCATCGCGTCCATTCCCGTGTCTGCCGTAACCCGGCCCGGGACGCTCCAGGTAAGCTCAGGATCTACAATGGCAGCATCGGGTATAAGGAAAGGGCTGACAACCCCCTTTTTCACTTTTTCTTCAGAAAAGGTAAATATTGCCACAGGAGATACTTCGGAACCGCTTCCGGACGTCGTAGGGAGCATAACTGTAGGAAGGCCCTTTCCCGGAACCTTGTCCCTTCCAACCAATTCCATGATGTCCATTTCTCCCATTGCCATGACCGATGCGACTTTGGTGAAATCCATGGTGCTGCCGCCTCCAAGACCGATCATGAGGTCATGGCCATTATTTCTGGCGAAAATGGCGGCTTCCGCCACACTTTCCACTGGCGGTTCCGGTTCCACGCGGTCAAAAACTCCGTAACGGATACCCGAAGAATCGAGGACATGCCTTGCCATTTCCATGACAGGTGTTTTGGACAGCGTGATTCCCGAGACAAGCAGAGGGTGCCGGGATCGGATCTCCCGAATTACCGCGGGGAGTTCCTGAAGGGCACCATCACCGAATATCACTTTTCCAGGAAATTGAAACGAAAACCTTTCCTTTTGACCAACCCCGGTCTTCCCCATTGGGCGGCCTCCCGTCTTCATCTGTTGGGAATACTTTTCCCTCCGACTAGACGATTTTGCCACAAAAAAGCCCCCTTTCCTACTGGAAGGGGGCTTTCGGCTTTTATGTCGCTGGTGGGGCTATAGCCCCAGGTCCTTTATTGCAAGTGCAAGCCGCTTTGCGGCTTCCGGGAAATCATCGGCTTTTGCGTAGGAGAAACAGGCTCTCAGGTATTCCTGCCCGCCACCGTTGGGGAAGAAGGCATCTCCCGTAACGAAGGCTACGTTCCTTTCTATGGCTTTGAAAAACAGATCTCTGGTGTTGACTCCGGGAAGGGTCAGCCAATAGAAAAACCCACCCTCAGGGGTTTCGTATGCCGTCGTTTCTGGCAGGAATTCCCTGAAGGCTTCGTCCATGGCGTCCCGTTTCTTTTTATAGTGGGCCTGGATCTTCGGAAGAAAGGAATCAAGGTGTCCCAGCCTACAGTATTCGTATACAAGCCCCTGGGCAAGCACGCTGGTGCAGAGGTCTGAACCCTGCTTGACCATCACCATTTTGCCGATCACTTCCTCGGGGCCGGCAACCCATGCGACTCGGGTACCGGGGGCAAGTATCTTGGAGAATGAGCAGGCGTAGATCACCAGGCCGTTTCTGTCCATTGAGAAGATCGTCGGCTCATGTTCCCCTTCGAAACGGAGATGGCCATAGGGGTCATCCTCGAAAACAGGTACCCCGAAGGTCTCCGCTATCTCGAGAAGCTTTTTCCTCCTTGGCGCCGACAGTGTGTACCCGGAGGGATTCTGGAAGTTTACTATAGAATAGATGAATTTTACCTTGTCCCTTCCCTTTCTTGCCTGCTCAAGGATCTCCGGGAGCAGGTCGACTTTCATGCCCTCGCTGTCACATGGAACGGTTATGAAACGGGCCTTGCGGTTCTTCAGGGCGTGAGTGGCTCCAGGATAGGTAGGTTCCTCGACTATGACCACGTCGTCGGGATCCAGCATCACAGCCGCGAACAGATCCATGACCTGCTGGGAACCTGTGGTTATGCACATCTCGGCTGGAGAGGTAACTCTGCCCATCCTTGGCGCCATCCAGCTGGAGATGAATTCCTTTAAAGGTTCATATCCCCCTGTCCCGCCGTACTGGAGTATTTCCTTGCCCCGTTCGGAAATAATCCCGGCTGCTTCCTGAAACTCCCTGACAGGGAATATCTCCGGGTCGGGGTTGCCCCCCGCCAGGGATATCATTCCGGGCTTCTTCATGTACTTGACCAGTTCCCTGATAGGAGATGGCGTAAGGTTTACCCCCACTTCCGAATATAGACCTTCCCAGACCTGCCGGCTCACAAGGAACCACTCTCCTTAAAGATTTTCCCCTTTTCATTGAAGGGGGCATTCCTGAAATTGAAGCGGGACATCAATGCGAATATTGCTGCCCCAAGGTGCCATTCATGGCTCTATTACAACTAGAGTGCCCGGTACAGCGAGTTCAACTATTTCAAGGAGCGCATCGTTGCTCATCCTGATGCAGCCCTCGGTCACCATTGTTCCCAGCGAAGAAGGGTCGTGGGTCCCGTGAATCCCTATCCCTTTCCATCCTGTCACGAGCCTTATGAAAAAAGGTCCGTAGGCCCCTTCGACAGGGCCTTTGCCGTCGCCGAAATCGTGGACCCACGCACGGGAATCATGGGTCCGTTCGACCTTGAAAACCCCTTCCGGCGTCCTGCGGTCACCCACTTTTTGCTTGTCCCCGGGGTTCTCGCCGATCGCAACGGAATAGCTTGACAGGTTTTGAGAACCCTTCCACGTGGAAAGTTCAAAGAGATCTTTGCGGATCAGCATCCAGAATTGGCCTTCAAGGCCATGCTCCCGGACGTATCCGCCTATCTTGCCAGGATCCGGGAGTGGCGTTCCATCAGCGCTCCCTGCATCCTGGCCTATGGTGGCATCAACTGCCCTGAGTTCTCTGGAGGAGCTCCACTTCTCGACAAACAGGTACGCTCCGAAAGACAATGTCATTATTACCAGTATGGCGATGCCTGATCCGGCGATCGAACCTCTCCGCCTAGGCGACGGGAAACGGCCGGGCCTGTCTATCTCCCTGAACAAATAACTCACCGCCCTGACTTCGTGTAATTCAAAAGACATTTCAGCGCTGATTCTGCATCTGGTCCTGAACAAGCTGGACAAGATCAGCGATGTAGTTGCCTATAAGTGGTATGTTCAGCGCTACGATCGAACTGAGTACCATAACAAGGAAGTAAATGATCACGGCAGCCAGTACCGAAAGCCCCAGCCCGAACCCTACACCCCTGGCCAGCCCTGCAATGAAGTTGTTCCAGACAAGTCTCCGTTTGTCCATAAGAAGTTCAAGGTTGGCCATGACCCTTGATCTCTCTATAACTTCCGACAGGCGTTCCTTTATCTCTTTCTTTTCCCGTTCCTCTTCAGCCTTTCTGTCAGGCTTTGCCATATCATCCTCCCTGATCTGACAGCACGCCCACTGCCACGGATCCGATCCCGGAATGGGCACCAAGGACCGGGGAGATATCCATGATGTAGGCAGGATCCTTCCCAACGACCTCTCTCAGACCGGAGGCGGCGATCTCCGCCGATCCAGGTGAATGGGCGTGGACAATGCAGTAATTCCAGATATTTCCCTCAGAACTGATGCCTGAAATTATCTCTTTGATCTTGCTGACATTGGCCTCCCATCCACGGGTCTGGCCCAGGGATATGGCAGAGCCATTCCGGTCGACGGAAATGATCGGCTTGAGGTTAAGCATGGAGGCTAAAACCCCCTTTACGGGACTGACCCTTCCTCCCCTTACCATGTATTTAAGGGTCCGAAGGCTTACGAAAACCTTCGCCGCGGGGATGCTTTTCTCAATGATCGATACTGTCTCATCATGACCCTTGCCCTCGTTGAGAGCGCCGGCCGCCCTCATCACCAGCAGCCCCAGGGGGGCCGAAGCTGTTCTTGAATCCAGAACGGTGATCTTCCCGCCGACTTTCTCTGCAGCGGCACGGCTGGCATTCCAGGTGCCGCTAAGCTTCGATGAAATATGAAGAGCTACCACTGAATCGTAATGTTCGAGAAGGAAACGGAAGGTCCTTTCAAAATCTGAAATAGCAGGCTGGGAACTGACGGGCTTTTCCCTGGACTCTTCCAGCATGGTGTAAAACTGGTCCGAAGATATGGTTACCCTGTCAATATAAACGCTATCGCCGAAGGCAAGCCTTAGGGGAACAACATGGACCTGGTTCCTGTCAAGAAATTCCTGGGGAACATCACAGGTGGAGTCCGTAACAAGAGCCACAGAGTTCAGCCTTCGCCTGCATACGTCAACCTGCCGCTTCATGTCGTCCGCCTTCTGCTGCTTGATAACACCATGCTTCCTTATGGAAAAGAAAAGGCGATCGGGGGTATCGGTATGGATGTGGACCCTGACCTTACCTGAATGGCCACCTACGATAATGGAATCGCCAAAAGGCTGCATTTCCTTCCTGATGGTCCTGATATCCATCCTGTCGCCGCAAATCAGTGCTTCGGTACAGAAACGGAACGCAGGCTCTCCATCGGTAAAATCCTCGTGGATGTGACTGAGGATGGGGGGGCCTGACTGCCTGGCGAACATTCGAAGATCGCCGCTTTCAAGGAAGGAATCTATCCCTTCCAGAAAATCCACGAACCCTTGTGCTCCGGCATCCAATACTCCTGCCTTTGCGAGGACAGGCAGTCTGGAGGGGGTCTCCCTGAGTGATCTGCGGGCGACCAGGAGGGATCCCGGGAGGATATGGGCAAAGTCATCGCTTTGTCCTGCAAGTACTCCCACCTCGGAGGCCCAGTCTGCCATTACGGTCAGTATCGTGCCCTCTACCGGCTGGCTTAAAGCTTCCCTGGCATAAGGTATGGCCCCGGAAACCGCCCGGCCGAAATTCTTTACGTCCAGTTCATCCCTGCCCCCGGTCTCCTGGGAAAAACCGTACAGGAACTGGGCAAATATGAGACCCGAATTCCCCCTTGCCCCCATTAGCGCGGCATCTGCCATTGAAGCGCTTGTATCCGAAAGCGAACGGCTGATGATCGAACCTTCGGAGACTGACTGAACCGTGGCCGCAAGGTTGGTACCCGTATCCCCGTCAGGTACGGGAAAAACGTTCATGCTGTTCAGGACTTCCTGCCTGGCTCTCACGTTCAGGGCACCTGCGGAAAAACCCCTGTGAAGGCGTGGTCCATCCAGCGTCCTTATCTTCATCTATCCACCTCTTGAATTCGGGTTCTCTTCCTCAGAAGGATGTTTCTCCCGGGAAACACCCGGACAAGAATACCAAAAAAAGGGCTTCAGGTCTTTGGGTAAAATGGGTGATTTTCACTTCCGCCCGCGGGGTGAGGTTACAATTGGAGGTATGGGAAAAGGGAAAAGCGGTACCGCCTTGATAAATGCATGGTGTCTTTACGATGCAGGGAACTCCGCCTTCGCCACCACTGTCATGGCTGCGATACTGCCCGTATATTTCAGGGAAGTGGCAGCGGCGGGACTGCCGGCGAACATGCCTTCCGCCTATTGGGGTTATACATCCTCACTATCACTTCTGACAGGGGCACTGATAGCTCCTCTGCTCGGAAGCATTGCCGACGTCGGGGGTTTCAAGAAGCGGTTCCTGATGGTTTTCACTCTCATCGGTGCTGTATCGACGGGTTTCCTCTACACTGTCGGCCCAGGTGACTGGGCGAGGGCACTTATCCTTTACGCCCTTGGCAGCCTGGGATTCACTCTTTCCATGATCTTTTACGATTCCCTTCTCCCCCATATCGCCCCCCCTGGAAAGATAGACGAGATCTCATCAAAAGGTTACGCCTGGGGTTACATTGGAGGGGGTACGCTCCTGGCGCTGAACATGGCAGCGGTAGTATGGCTCCCCGGAACCCTGGGGGCAAGACTGTCATTCATTTCGGTGGGAATCTGGTGGATAGCTTTCACGTTGCCACTAATGAGACTGATACCTGAACCGCCATTCACGAGGCCTGTTCCCCATACAGACGGAAACATCCTCACTCTTGGTTTCAGGCAGCTTGCAGAAACTTTCAGGCGGATCCGGAATTACCGGGAATTACTGGTGTTTCTTGCAGCCTTCTGGCTCTTTAACGATGGCGTCGGAACGATAATGAAAATGGCCGCGATATACGGGGCTGAAAAAGGCATAGGGATGCTTCATCTAGTTGGTGCCCTTCTGGTAACACAGTTCGTGGGAGCCCCGTTTTCCATCCTTTTCGGAAAACTATCTCTTCGCCTGGGTGGCAAAACAGCAATCACCATTGGTCTAGTCTGGTATGGTCTTATATCTTTCGGAGCCTTTTTTCTCGAAAATGCCTGGCATTTCTGGGTACTTGCCATTGCCGTCGGAATGGTCCAGGGAGGGGTGCAGGCTATCAGCCGCAGCACTTACGGGATAATGGTGCCTCGGTCAAGGACCGGTGAATTCTTCGCCCTTTACGACATCTTCAGCAAATTTTCAGGGGTTGCCGGACCTGCACTTTTTGCAGTCCTGACCCAATTTACCGGCTCCACACGCATGGGAATAGTTTCCCTGATACTTTTCTTCGCCGGAGGAATATTCCTTCTCCGAAAAGTGGATGTCGACAAAGGCATAAGGGAGGCAGGGAACGATGACGTAACTCGTGACTCGTGACCCGTGACTCGTGACTCGTGACCCGTGACTCGTGACCCGTGACTCGTGACTCGTGACTCGTGACTAGTAACTAGTAACTAGTAACTAGTAACTAGTAACTAAAAACTAAAAACTAAAAACTAATAACAAATAACTAGTAACTCGAAACTAATGACTTGGGAAGGTCACAAAAACCAGGCGACAATAGGCAAGGCGTCAGGCCTCAGGAAAGGCAGAAACCTCAAACGAAAAAGCATGAACAACAAGACGAAGGGCAACTGCTCAGGCTCCCTGGGTTTTTGTTTACGCTTTTTCGAGTCACGAGTTACGGGTCACGAGTTACGAGTCACGAGTTCCGAGTTACGAGTCACGGGTCACGAGTTACGGGTCACGGATTACTAGTTACGAGTTACGAGTTACGAGTCACTTCCCTCTTACCTTGCCTCCGGGTACCTTTTCTCATCCCACCTGTGACCGAGAGCCCTTATCTGGGCATCTGTCCTGAGAAAGGCCTCCCTCGATATCATGTCGGGTGCGGGGCCGCCCACAATTACAGGATCGTCGAAGGCAGTATCAAGATGCCTCCATCTTCCGTCAACGAGTACCAGGTTCCATGCGTGGTCTTCCCCCATAACTATCCGGCTTTCAATACCGGCCCCCGAAAGAAGATAGCAGGTAAAAAGGGCATACCCCTGGCATACGGCCCTTCCCTGCATCGCCTGCCAGGCGCCATGCCCCATCATTGAATCGTCATACTCCACCGTCGCGACCACATGGTCATGGATGGCCTCAGCCTTCTGCCGCTCCGTCATTCCAGGTTCAAGTATCGCCGAAAGGATCACTGGAACCCTTTTTATCACTTCATCCCTTTGCTCCCTGCTCTCTATCCATCTAAAAAGGAATTCGACTGTGTTCACCCCGTAGGAGTACCTTATCATTGCATCCATCCTGACAAGGGAGGCCTCAACCAGGTCATTCCTGAGGTAGATGCCTTGAAGGATATCCTCAATATCGGCCTCCTCCAGGAATCTTTTCAGCGGCAGTCTGAGGACTGCATGTTCCTCGAAAGACTGGAGCATCAGTTCCAGGGTGTTCTCGAATTCTGAAAGTGAATGCACATCAGCCCAGGCCGCATCGCCCACCCTCTCCCAGGGCCCTGCTCCTGCCGGCTGTGATGGTGCGATCATGATCGCCGCCACAATTATCCAAAAGAGCGGGAACATTCTTCTCATTCAGAACCTCTTCTTCACGAATTTACCGAAAGTTTCCTTCAATTCCAGGCCTTGACATGATATTCCTGTAGAGGATAGCCTTCGAATGAAGATAACTAAGGGTTTTACCCGGAAAGGGGTATTCCGATGGACAATTCTTTGCTCCAACCGCTGGCAGGTGCGATATTTATGGGTCTTGGGGCTGGTTTCCTGACATATGCCTACGGCGATAAATTTGCCCGCATAAAAAACAGGAAAATAAAGAACGAGACCCCCGAGAAGTACTACGACCCCACCAGACCCGAAACGAGGGACAACGCCAGGATAATCAGGGCTGTATCGGCCGGTTTCTTCATGGGGGTCATGTTCCTGATTTATTTTACGAACCGTTAGCCCAGCCGGCAAGATACCCTCCCGCCGGTATTTCCCCCGGACAGATCAGTCCTTGATGTACGAGCAGATATAATCAAATACTCCCTCTATCTTCAGCTTGAAGGAACTGTTCGCAGGAATATTGAAACTCTCGCCGGGCCCGTACTTTTTCCATTCCTTCTCTCCCGGAAGGAGCACATCGGCGAACCCCTGCACTACATCCATAACTTCGGCCTCTTTGGTCCCGAACTCGTACTCGCCGGGGAGGAAGATCCCGGCGGTCTTTCTTTCCCCTGAGGGCAAATAGAAGGTTCTGCTTGTGACCTTGCCATCAAGATAGATGTTGGCCTTGCTTACCAGAGTGACGTTATCGAACTTCTCCTTCATTTTGAGACCTCCTTTGTATTGTGGATCGTTCTTAAATAAACCGTGATTCGTCAATCGCAAATTGCGGAAAAACCAGGTTCAATGCGTGAACGGGAAAGGCAAGAACAGATCAACGATCCTTCCCCTGCCTGGTTTTAACCATTAAGGATTTCTCTCTCTTGCCTTTCTACCCCATCCCTTTTGTTCAGGGCACTTCACCAGTACTATCCTAAGTTAAGGAACCCTGGGCCGGGACGGGTAAAAACCTTTTATTCGTGAGTCCTAAAGCGCAAGTCGTTGATATGGGTAGAACAACTCCCGGGTTCCGGGCGGGTTTGGAGTTAAATGGTTTAAAGGTTATTCCTGTTCAGAGTTCACCGGTAAAACACTTTTACTCACGGCCCTCCCTCACCGCCTCAAGAAAGCCGATGATCCTTTCCATAAAGGGCCTTTCTGACGGCGCGTTCACGATCTCGGTCCAGAAAGCAGCTATGTAAACAAAAGGGTTCTTTGAAAAGCTCCCTTCTTCACGGTTGTCCGAAACCCCCTCTTCGGGAGTTCCCGTAGAGAAAATTCCTTCAAGGAATTCCATCACTCTTTCGAAAACCCCGAAGATCTGTTCCGGGGGACTCCCTCCAGCGACAGTGGAAACCTGGCCGGCCAGGACGGGCATAGAGGAGGCAAAAACAGATACTACAACAAGGGCTGTAACCAATGACCTGCTTTTTATCATTCCATCACTTCCCGACCAGAGGGGATCAATGGCCATGGGTCATTGCTACAAATGAAGCTACGGCCACTCCGGCCATGAAGGCCAGAAGGGAATGGTGTTTACCATGCTCCCTTGCTTCCGGCAGAAGATGGGAGGCAGAAACGTAGATGAGGACTCCGGAAACAAAACCAAGGAGCAGACCCAAAGTGCTTCCCCCAAGGCTGCGGACAAAGGGGTAGGCAACGAAGGCTCCAAGAGGAGTGGTGAGGGATGCCAGCAGAAAAGCATAGATCATGGACGCCTTTCTGGATACTCCCCCTTTTATCAGGACCAGGTAGGTGATCACTCCCTCGGCGAATTCGTGAACGACAAGTCCCCCCGCTGAAAGGACACCCATAAGGATGCTAACCTCAAAGGTGACGGTGTAGACAACGCCGTCAACAAAAGAGTGGATGCCTATGCCCTGTGCCGCGGTAATACCAAAAGCAAGCGCATCTTCATGGGTAAAGTGCCTTATGGCCCTGTTGGAAAAGAACATGAAAAGGAACCCGCCAAGGGCCATGAAACCTGCATGGTGATTTTTCTCTACTGCCGATGGCAGTGCCAGCATGAGCGGAGTTGATATAAGCACTCCCGCCGCAAAACACATGAGGTAGGTCATGGCCTTTTCTGCCCTTACCCTGTATCTGAAAACCATGAGGATGCCCACTGCATTCACAAAAGCCGCGAGAAAGGCAAAAAGCGCGATCCAGGCAAAAGTTCCCGAAAAGAACAAAAGAACAAGCCTCCCTTCCGGCCTGCAGGAATTGAATATATGGTCTATTGTAGCGGTTAAACAACAGTTTCGTCATGTCCCTCATCCCGCTTCCTTAAGCGGCGATCTTCGGATTCACGACTTTTCTCCTTCTGTGATAGCATCTTATGAGAATTGAAAACCTTTTCAGATCATTCGACTGTCCAGGACTGCCGGAACGGAGGGCAATTAATGAGATCGATGGAATCCAGTATGGAAGAAGAAGGGGCAATAAAAGGGATCCCGGAAAGAAAAGATGCGGATCCCGCCTTTCAGTGGAAGCTGGAAGACCTTTTCCCATCCGTAAATGACTGGGAGGCTGCGGTCAAGGAAACAAAAAAACTGCTTGAGGGGCTTGGAAAATTTCAGGGACGGCTTTCTGCATCCCCGGAAACGCTTCTGGACTGCCTTGAGTGCTGTGACAGGACAGGCGAGATGACATCCAGGATCTATGCATATGCTCACATGAAAAGCCACGAGGATACCCGCAACTCCTTTTGCCAGTCGCTCTCTGCCCGGGCTACATCGCTCGCAGTGGAAGCGTCCAGCTTACAGGCTTTTGTAACTCCCGAGATCCTTGAGATCCCTGAGGAAACTATCTCTGCCTTCATTGCTGAAGAACCAGGACTCCGGATCTACCGGTTTTTCCTGGACGAGATCCTGCGCAAGCGAACGCATGTCCTTTCACCACGTGAGGAAGCCCTTCTGGCATCATCAGGGGAGATGGCCCAGGCCCCTGAGAACATTTTTTCGATGCTGACAAATGCAGACATGTCATTTCCTCCCATTCGGGATGAACAGGGAAAGGAGACTCCCTTTTCAGAGGAACGGTTCGGGGTCTTCCTCCAGTCAGTGGACCGGAGGGTGAGGGAGGATGCCTACAACAATCTCTACAGAACCTACGGGAATTACCGCAACACCCTTTCGGCTTCGCTCAACGCAGCCCTGCGGGGCGCCCATTTCTATTCAAGGGCAAGGGGGTTCGGTTCCAGCCTTGAGTCTGCGTTACATGGCGACGACATACCCGTCTCGGTCTATTCATCCCTGGTGGACGGCGTAAGGGAAAGACTTGATCTGCTCCGACGATACGTAAACCTCCGCGGACGGATCCTCGATCTTTCCCCGGTAAGGATGTTTGATCTTTACGTCCCGCTGGTCCCTGAATACCGCCAGGATATCCCTTTCGACGAAGCCATGGGAATGATCATGGAAGGTCTGAAGCCCATGGGGCCCCGCTACATCTCGGCCCTGGAGGAGGGTTTTGCCGGTGGCTGGATCGACGTGTTCGAGAACAGGGGAAAGCGGGGGGGAGCATACTCATGGGGAGCCTACCCCGTTCATCCTTTCGTCCTGCTGAACTACAACAACAGGATAAGGGACGTTTTCACCGTTGCCCACGAAATGGGTCATGCCCTGCACAAGTATTTCACCGACAGGCAGCAGCCCTATGTTTATGCGGGGCATTCCATCTTCATAGCCGAAGTGGCTTCGACAACCAACGAGTCCCTTCTTCTGGAACACCTGACAGGTTCTTCCTCCGACCCGCTTGAGAGAATGTTCCTTCTGAATTACAGGCTTGAACAGATAAGGACCACTGTATTCCGTCAGACCATGTTCGCCGAATTTGAGAGAATGGTCCACAACATGGTCGAGAACGGGGAAGCGCCGACCGCGGACGACTTCTGTTCTGTCTGGAGAGAGCTCAACGAAGCCTATTACGGTTCTGGCGTAGAGCTGGACGCCGAGATCGAGATGGAGTGGTCAAGGATCCCCCATTTTTACTCCCCTTTCTACGTCTATCAATACGCTACAGGATATTCAGCGGCGACAGCACTGTCTCGAAGCATCATTGAAGAAGGATCATCCACCGCAGAAAGGTATATCCGTTTCCTGGAAAGGGGAAGGTCGGCGGCAACGGCTTGCAGTTTGGGCATGGCGAAAG
>CAZAMZ010000004.1:0-25342 GCA_964486375.1 uncultured Synergistaceae bacterium
TTGCCGGTCTCCCGCATGCCGAACATTATACTAACATGCGGGACTGACAGAGGCCGGTCCCGGAGAAAGAGGAATAATAAAAAGTGCTGTCGCCCTTGGATCCCTGCTTGGTGCCGGGATCGGCGACACGATCAGGGTGAGCCTTACCGGCAGCGCCCCGGAAGAAGTAAGAACAGGCAAAAGGATACTCCAGTCCCTGGGCATAAGGCGTTTTGAACCTGAACTTGTGTCATGCCCTGCCTGCGGCAGAAGGAGGATCGATGTTTCCCTCCTTGTCGCCCTGATAGAACCATTCCTCAAGAGCCTGTCCGCGGAAACCACCGTCGCTGTAATGGGCTGTGAGGTCAACGGGCCGAGAGAGGCCGCAGATGCCGATATCGGAGTTGCAGGAACTCCGTCGGGATTAATGCTGTTTACCCGGGGCGAAAGCAAAGGATCCTGCAGACCGGAAGAACTTCCTGAAAGATTTATCTCCCTCTGCCGTGAGTGCGGCTTTACAAGATAGATTTATGTAATTGACACCCCCCCCTCTGACGATATAATGATATGCGCTTTTTCCGGGAATACGACCATATAGGAGGTTTGCCTGAACATGTTGCCAGTGCCTGAACTTTTTACCCTTGTAGTAGGGCGGGGTGAGGGGAAAAAGAAACTCACGGCTTTTGATTCTGCCCTTCTTGATGCAGGAGTGGGAAATATGAACCTTCTGAGGGTCAGCAGCGTGCTTCCGCCGCGTTGCAGCTTTCAACCCTCGCTAAAAATGCCTTTTGGTTCCCTGCTTCCTATTGCTTACGGGTCCATCACCAGCGATGTACCCGGAGAGACCATTTCCGCGTCGATCGGGGTCGGAATTCCCGAGGATCCCGGATCTTTCGGTATGATCTTCGAATTCTCAGGTTTCTGCACGGGCGCGGAGGCGGCATTGAAGGTTGAGGAGATGGTCCGCGAAGCCTTTGAAATGAGATCCCTTGCCCTCAGGGAAGTCAAGGTAAGGGCCATCGACCATGTCGTAGGGGAATGCGGGACAGTTTTTGCGGGTTGCCCCCTGTTTTTCCCCGTCAAGGAATAAAGGGAGCATCAGATGGAAAAAAGAAAGACCGATATCTGGTTCACAGAATACCAGACCCAGGACATGCGGCTGGGGTTAAGGATCAAAAAAGTGCTTGCGAACATTCAAACACCCTACCAGCATCTTGTTGTCGCAGATACTGAACAGTATGGTCGCATGATGGCACTTGACGGCGCCATACAGGTAACTGAAAAGGACGAATTCACATATCACGAAATGTTGACCCATGTAGCACTGTCCGCCCATCCCGATCCACGCAAGGTCTTGATAGTTGGGGGCGGAGACGGGGGCACCGCAAGGGAAGCAGTTAAGCATTGTTCAGTAAGTGAGGTTGTCCTGGTAGATATAGATCAGGAGGTCATCAATGCCTCACGGGAATTTTTCCCGACCCTCAGCTGTGGTCTCGATCACCCCAAGGTCCAGGTCCTGACAATGGATGCACTGGAGTACATAAGGGGCAAGAAAGGTGAATTCGATGTGGTTCTTGTGGACAGCACGGACCCCGTAGATTTTGCCGAAGGACTTTTCAGGGAACCCTTTTACAGGGATGTCTGCAACTCTCTCAACGATGAGGGTTTTCTCGTAGCGCAGACCGAGTCGCCTTTTTCAGACCCTGACATACTGACAGGTGCCATTTCGGAAATGAAAAGGGTTTTTCCGATAGTGCGAGTTTTCTGGGGTTCAATGCCCACATACCCGACAGGAACATGGACCTACGCATTGGGATCAAAGCGACATGATCCCGAGACTATAAGGAGCGAAATTCCTGACGGAACCAGGTATTATTCTGACGCTGTTCACCGGGCTGCCTTTGTTCTTCCCCGTTTTGTCGAAGAACTGTTAAAGGACAGGTAACGGGCAAGTTGAACAGGTTTATTTCCAGCCGTCATACGATCAAAGGAGCAAAATGGGTAATTCAGGGATTGCCTCTGGACATGACGGTTTCGCGCCTGCACGGTACTTCATCCGGTCCGGGTACTATCAGGTCTGAATCGTGGAGATTGGAGACCTTCAGTTTTTCTCGTGAGCAGGACCTAGCGGATGTCCCCTTTTTCGATGTAGGCGACCTGGCCCTTGTTCCCGGCGACCTGTCAGGATCACTGAAGATAATTGAATTGGTGTCGTCGGGATTTTTTAGAAAGGGATTGCGTATTGCTTCCCTTGGAGGAGAACATCTTGCAACCCTCCCCGTTATCAGGGCTGCAAGTTCCTTATATCCGGAACTTGCAGTTATTCACATCGATGCCCATGCTGACCTTCGCGATTCCTATCACGGGATGAAAGAGAACCATGCAACTGTAATGCGCCGTGTCGCCGAGGAATGCCTGGCTTCGCCCTCCCTTCTTTTCCAGTTCGGGATCCGTTCCGGAACAATGGAAGAGTACCGGTGGGCTAAAGAAAATACTTCATTTTTCCCTTTCGAACTTTGCGAACCCCTTATGAATTCAATAAAGAAAATCGGACCCAGGCCTGTTTACCTGTCTATCGACATAGACGCAATAGATCCTGGTGAGGCTCCCGGAACAGGAACCCCTGAACCGTGCGGCCTGACTTCCAGGGAGGTTTTCAAAGCACTTTCCCTTATGAAGGATCTTGATCTGGTCGGTTTTGACATCGTTGAGGTCAGCCCACCCAACGATGTCAACAACATAACTTCAATCCTGGCAGCCAAGTTAACAAGGGAGTGCCTGATCATGTGGGGAGGTGCCCGTCATTGAATGAAAATGTAGCCCTGGGAAGGCATATTCTGGTCGAGGCCTATGATTGCAACGCTTCTGCATTGGACGACATCGAGGGACTTGAGCGCGCAATGAAGGAAGCGGCCGAGGCCGCGGGTGCAACTGTAGTGGAGTCTGCCTTCCGAAAATTCGATCCCCATGGGGTGAGCGGGGTTCTTGTCATTTCCGAATCACACCTTACCATCCATACATGGCCTGAATTCGGTTACGCGGCTATCGATCTGTTTACCTGCGGATGCAATGCTGACCCCTGGAAGGCTTTCGATCATCTTTCCGTATACCTTGGTTCTTCCCGTACGACCTCCATCGAGATCCACAGAGGCCACATTCCGGCCAATGACACTGACGGGAATATCCCCCACCTTGCGGCAGAAAAGGTGAACACGATCCAGGGATGAGCCACGTTGCCTGAAAGAAGTCCTTTTCCGTATTTTCACCTATGAATTATACTTTTCAAGGTGGGGAACAATAAAAAAAGGGGGAGGTTATCATGGCCAACGATGACACATCTTTCAGTGTATCCTCTGAAGTAGGAAAACTGAAAAGAGTCATGCTTCACCGTCCCGGCAAGGAACTTGAACGTCTGACAATAGATAACAAGGACGAACTCCTTTTTGACGATATTCCCTGGGTTGAAGAAGCCCAGAAGGAACACGATTCTTTTGCGGACCTCCTCAGAGACAACGGGATCGAGGTGGTCTATTTCCGAAACTGCCTGGCCCATGTCCTGAGGGACGACAGTGTCCGTGACCCGCTGCTGGATGAAGCTCTTGCCCTGGAAGCGATAGATATTCCACTGGCAAATGCTCTCAAAACCGTATTAATGGATGCTCCTCCCAGTGAACTTGCAGAGATCCTGATCTCCGGCCTTACAAAAATGGAAGCCATGGAAATGCTGCCGCCCTGCAAAAGCCTTGTTCTGAGGGCAATGGGTGACAGGGATTTCCTTATAAGGCCCTTACCCAACCTTTACTTTCAGAGGGATCCTTTCACGTTCCTCAAGAACGGCGTGATAATCAGCGTTATGAATTTTGAGGCCCGGAGAAAGGAGCCCCTGTATTCCAGGTATATTTTCAAGAACCACCCATACTTCAAAGGTATCGAATTCCTTTTTGGAGATCATCCGAGAGATACGTACCCATACAACATCGAGGGCGGAGATATCCTTATTCTTTCGGAAAGCGTTGTGGCGATAGGGATAAGCCAGAGAACTGCTGCAGGAACATTGCAGATAGTGGGGAAGAGGCTTGCCGAAAAAGCGGGCGTCAAGACAGTTCTTGCAGTCGATATCCCAAAAACAAGGGCTGCCATGCATCTTGACACTGTCTTTACAATGGTGGATCATGACGCTTTCACAATCTACCCCGAGGTAAAGGATCACATAAGACTCTGGGAACTGGAATACTCGCCACAGGGTGAGGTAACCTCTGTACGGGAACATCAGAGCCTGGGTGATTGTCTGAAAAAGGTCCTCGGTCTGGAATCGGTCCGCTTCATCGAGACCGGCGGAGGAGATCCTGTTGCGGCAGCGAGGGACCAGTGGAACGACGGCACGAACACGCTGGCTATTGCACCGGGTGTGGTAGTCACCTACAGGAGAAATGTAATTTCCAACAGGGTGCTTCAGGAGAACGGGATCAAGGTCTTCGAGATCAAGGGCGCAGAACTCGGAAGGGGCCGAGGCGGGCCCAGGTGCATGAGCATGCCCATGATGCGGGACTAGTACAAGTTATATCAAACATTTACAGGAGGAATCCAGAATGGCGATCAATCTCAAAGGAAGAAGTTTTCTTACCCTCAAGGATTTCACGACAAGGGAGATCCAGTATCTTCTTGAACTTTCCCTTTCACTCAAGGAAAAGAAAAGGGCCGGAATAAGGGGAAACTCCCTGGCAGGGAAAAGCATCGCCCTGATATTCGAGAAACCATCAACCAGAACGAGATGCGCCTTTACCGTTGCCTGTATAGACGAAGGGGGACATCCTGAATATCTTGGCAAAAACGACATCCAGCTGGGACACAAGGAATCGGTGAAAGATACGGCGAGAGTCCTTGGCAGGATGTTTGACGGCATACAATACCGGGGCTTCAAACAGTCCGTTGTCGAAGAACTTGCACAATTTTCCGGAGTTCCGGTCTGGAACGGCCTTACCGACATGTACCATCCGACCCAGATCCTGGCCGATTTTCTGACACTTCAGGAAAATTTCGGAAAGCTCAAGGGGCTGAATCTGGTATATGTGGGTGACGGACGCAACAACATGGCCAACTCACTGATGATCGGTTCCGCAAAGATGGGCGTCCATTTCAGAATAGCTGCTCCAGGCGGTCTTTTCCCCGAAAAGGAACTTGTCGATGAATGTCTTGAAATGGCTGGGGAGACAGGCGCTTCTATCGAGTTTTTTGAAGATCCCTTCAAAGCGGTAAAGAATGCTGATGCCATCTACACAGATGTCTGGGCCTCCATGGGAGAAGAGGACAAACTGGCTGAAAGGGTGGCATTGCTCAAACCATACCAGGTTAACAGCGAACTCATGAAGGCTACAGGAAAACCGGAATGCATTTTCCTTCATTGTCTTCCGGCAGTCAAAGGGAACGAGGTTACTGAAGAGGTTTTCGAATCTGCTAACTCCAGGGTTTTTGAAGAATCGGAAAACAGGCTTCACACGATAAAAGCTGTAATGGCAGCAACAGCCGGAAATATCTGATAACTGATACAACAAGCGGTCCCGACTTGCAGGCGGGGCCGCAATTTAATTCCGGAAGTGATCGAGATGCCCAAAAAAACAGTCTACAGGTGTGCTTCTTGCGGAAAGGAGTTCGAGATAGCGGCACCGTCCAAAGACTTCAGGTGCCCCGATTGCCGTAGCAGGATCCTTATACTGACCAAAGGAGAACCCAGAAGGAAAAAGGGGAAATGCGCAGCTTCCGGGTGAGGGATATGACAGGCGGCAGTAGCCGCCTTCCACGTCCGGAAATTACCCTGCCCGGTTTCAGGGAATGAAGGAGATGGCCGGATCCGAACTCTGGACGTCTTTCAGGCCGCTGATCTCTTTAATGAATTCCCTAACCCTTGAAGCCTTTCCCTTGAATACGACGCTTTCGAAGCAGTGCTGATAATCGGCATGGATATGGGTTGTACATATTATCAGGTCGCCGAACTCGTGCTGGAGCGACGTGATCTCCCTGGCAGAATCATGGGAATGATGGTCATAGGTAAGGGTAACGGTCCCGAAAAGTGTTTTTTCCCCTTCATCCCAGTAGGATTCGGTAATGAACCGGCGAATCAGCTGTCTCATGGCATCGGACCTGGTCCTGTAACCCCGGGCTTCAAGAGACCTGTCGAAATCTTCAAGAAGTAGAGCAGGGAGCGAAACACTGAACCTGGTCAGATTGTCCAAGACAAGACCTCCATAAAGGGAATTGGCAAGGGGGACAAGCCGTGCAAAAGCTCAATGTACATATTATCCAGTTTGATGTCCGGTGGGGCAACCCCGAAGATAACATATCCAGGATGAGAGAACGGCTGCTGTCACTGCCAGATGGCCCCTCGATGACCATACTTCCGGAACTCTGGACCTGTTCCTATGATTATAAGGGCATGAAGGATCATCTTCGCTTCAGCGAGGATGCAATAGACATGCTCAGGGACATCTCCTCAAGGAAGGGTATTCTTATCGCAGGCGGGAGTGTTCCATGGACGAACGCCGCCGGAGGGCTTGTCAACAGGAGTTTCGTAGTAAACGATGCCGGCTCCATCATGGGAATATACGACAAATGCCACCTCTTTCCTCTTCTTGACGAACCGGATCATTTCATCCCTGGCCAAGCCCCCCTGGTTCTCCAGTCATTCGGGATAACAATGGGGCTGGCCATTTGTTACGATATCCGGTTCCCCGAATTCATAAGGTCCATAGCCCTTGCCGGTGCGGAACTGATAATCGTTCCCGCCCAATGGCCTATGGCAAGGCTGGATCACTGGACTACCCTTCTGAAAGCGAGGGCGATAGAGAATCAGTTGTTCGTCCTGGGCTGCAACAGGTGCGGAGAAGGCGGCGGTGAGACTTACGGGGGATCTTCGGCGATCTTTGGGCCCGACGGCTCGCTTGTATGTGAATGCAATAAAGTATCGGAAGAAATCTCAAGCGTTGAGATCGATCTTGTTCAGGTCCGGAGAATCAGAAAAGCATACCCTTTCACCAAAGGTCGCAACCCCCTTCTTTATTCACCAGTCACGGCATTTGACAAGAAGTCGTGATCAAGGCTGTGCTAGAATTAGTTTTGCACATGATCATTCAAGCATGGATGGGGCGTGGGCCTGATGAACTACTACCGTGATCCTTTTCTCATTATCAATACCATTTCCCAATGGATGGAAAAGCAGATCCACGAGTCAGGAAGGGCCGGTGGCATCGTCGGATTGAGCGGTGGTGTGGATTCCGCCGTCGTGGCAGCCCTTCTGAAAAGGGTATGCGGCAACAGTATGCTGGCCGTAATGATGCCATGCCATAGCAATGACGAAGATCTTGAGGATGCAATGATAGTTGTGGACGCTTTTGAATTGCCGTGGGTCAAAGTTGACCTTTCCGGCACTTACGATGCTCTTCTTGACGCCCTTCCCGAAGAGGTCCTTTCATCGGAAGGGATCCACCTCTCCAATATCAAGCCAAGGCTACGAATGACAACTCTTTACTGCATTGGGCAGAAGAAGGGCTACATTGTTTGCGGTACTGGCAACAAGGCCGAATTGACCATGGGCTATTTTACGAAACATGGCGATTCCGGTGTTGACATTCTTCCACTCGGCGACCTTCTGAAGGGAGAGGTAAACCTTATCGCGAAGGAACTGGGGGTACCTCCGGGCATAATCAAGAAACCCCCTTCCGCAGGCCTTTGGCCAGGACAGACCGATGAAGGTGAAATGGGGATAAGCTACCTGGACCTGGACATGTTCATTGCGACTGGAAGATCGGATAATAAAACCACTGAAATAATCGAAAAGGCATCAAACCGTTCTGACCACAAGAGGTCCACACCTCCGATCTGCTTTATAGAACGGGGCAATGCCGATAACAGGAGTGAAGAGTAGATGTCGGGCCATTCGAAATGGGCAAATATAAAGCATAGAAAATCTGCGCAGGATGCAAAAAGGGGTAAGGAGTTCCAGAAATATATCCGTGCAGTGATGGTCGCTTCAAGGGAGGGTGGCCCTGACCCTTCCATGAATATCAGGCTCAAGTCGGCAATTGAAAGGGCCCGGGCAGCCAACGTTCCCGTGGATACGATAGAAAAAGCAATAAAAAAAGGTTCCGGAGACATGGAAGGTGTCATTTTCGACGAAATCACCTATGAAGGTTATGGTTCAGGGGGCGTTGCCGTTCTGGTTGATGTCCTAACAGACAACAAGAACCGCACTGCCTCTGAGATGCGGCTTCTTTTCAGCCGTTCAGGGGGTTCCCTTGGAGAATCAGGGTGCGTTTCCTGGATCTTCCAGAGAAAAGGAGTGATCCGGGTCTCCGGAAAGGACCTGGATGAAGAACAACTTCTTATGACATGTCTGGAGGCCGGTGCGGAGGACCTTGAATACGATGGTACAGGTTATTCCATATCATGCGATCCGGCTGTAATGTCCCAGGTCAGGGAAGCCCTCTCGGATGCCGGCTATGTTGTTGAAAGCACAGGCATCGACAAGCTCCCTAAAACAACGGTGGAGATCCGGGGGAGGACTGAGGCTGAGAAATTGCTTCGATTTCTTGAAGCCCTTGAGGACCATGACGATGTGCAAAACGTTTACGCAAACTTCGATATTCCCGATGAAATAATGGAAGAAATCGTCGGCTGATCCCAATGAGGAGAGTCTGCTTCGGGATAGATCCAGGAATAGGAAGGCTGGGTTATGGGGTAGTGGTGCAGGAAGGAGCGGTTTTGAGACCTGGTGTTTTCGGGTGCATCACAACTTATCCGTCCAGCCCTGTCGAAAAGAGAATTCTTCAGGTTTGCGAAAAACTGGAACCCCTTATCCAGGAAGCCTCTCCTGACATAATGTCCGTAGAAAGGCTGTTTTTCGGAAGGAACACGACTACAGCCGAGAATGTTTTCCAGGTAAGGGGCGCTGTGCTTCTTCTTGCTGCAAGACAAGGGATCCCGGTGATCCAGCCCAAGCCTGCCGAGGTTAAGATTGCTGTGTGTGGCAACGGAAGGGCCGAAAAACGGCAAGTCCAGAGAATGATCTTCAGAATACTCAGCATGGAGGATTTCCCTGGTCAGGATGATGCCGCTGACGCCCTTGGAGCGGCCATTACAGGACTTGCTATTTTCGATCTTCAAAGGCGAACAGGGAATGGTGGTTGATCATGCTATACAGTCTTGAAGGAAAGGTCACCCTGACCACCGATGAAGGCATCGGAATTGATGTTGGAGGAATCGGCTTTTTTGTCCATTGTTCCAAAAGGGTACTTGGGGAAGCTGATCCCGGTGGAAACCTTGGAATTCTTGTTACGCTGCAGATCAGTGAAGCAGGACCTTCGCTTTTTGGCTTCAGTGACGAAGAGGAAAGGATCCTTTTCCAGATGCTCCTCAAAGTGAGAGGAGTCGGCTCACGGCTTGCCATTTCCATCCTCAGGGTTCTGAATTTCAGCGACATCATCAATTCGATAGCATCCGGAAACAGCAATGTTCTTTGCCAGGTACCCGGTGTAGGGAAGAAGACCGCCGAAAGACTTTGTTTTGAACTGAAGCAGCAGATAGAGCGTTCAGGTTTCAAAACACTGGCTTCTATGGTTTCCCTGGAGTCGGGCGATACTGTAAAGTTCGTTTTTGATGCCCTGGAATCCCTTGGCTTTTCACGGAGCGAGTCTGGCAAGGCCCTTGCAACGGCCCTTGCCAGAGGAGAACCGGAGAGCCCGGAACAGCTGCTGCGAGAGGCATTGACCGAACTGAAAAGGAAATGAGAGGTGTTTTCTTGAAGGAACTTCCCGAAAGATCCGAGACGGGTATTACAGAACAGGAGACCGAAGAAGAGATCTCAGGTTTCAGGCCCTTGCGCCTGGAAGAGTTCATCGGCCAGAGGGAACTCAAGGAGAAACTTGAAATCTATATCCAGGCTGCCAGGAAAAGAGGCGAGCCACTGGATCACTGTCTGTTCTACGGTCCCCCGGGACTTGGGAAGACGACCCTTGCCGGGATTATCTCAAACGAGATGGGCGGGCAATTCAGGGTTACATCGGGACCGGCCATGGAGCGGGCTGGAGATCTTGCTGCCATCCTTTCGAATCTCCAGCCTAATGATGTTCTTTTCATAGACGAGATCCACAGACTTTCCCCTGCCGTTGAAGAGATCCTATACCCCGGGATGGAAGATTATTCTCTCGATATCATTGTCGGCAAGGGTCCCCTTGCCCGCAATATCCGTCTGCAGTTGCCGCCATTCACACTGATAGGTGCCACTACCCGCCTGGGTCTTCTCACTTCACCCCTGAGAGCCAGGTTCGGTATCGTCGAACAGCTGGAAGCTTATTCCCCGAAAGATATCTCAATGATCATAAAAAGAGGCTCCAGGCTTCTTTCAGTGGATATTTCACATGAGGCTGCCATGATAATTGCGAGGAGTTCAAGGGGTACTCCGAGGGTTGCGTTGAGGCTTTTGAGGAGGGTAAGGGACGTTGCAGAGGTAGGTTGTACTGAAGGAATAGACGTGGAACTGGCCAGGAGCGCGCTGGAGATGCTCGGAGTCGACGGCGAAGGTATGGATGAAAGGGACAGAAGGTACCTGAGGGCACTGATAGACCTTTTCGGCGGGGGACCGGTAGGTTTGTCCACCCTTTCCGCTGCTCTTAACGAGGAAGCCCAGACTATAGAGGATATCTATGAGCCCTTCCTCATACAGAAAGGGTTCATCGAAAGGACCCCCAGAGGAAGAAGAGCCACCTCCAACGGCTATGCATGCCTGGGTAAACATTACCCGGGCGACAGGATCCAGGATCAGGGTTACCTGGCACTCAGCGAGGAAGAAAACGGATTTACGGACTGACCATCAATTTTAAAAATTTCAGGAGAGCAGCCATGAAAAGATTTTCATCGCCCGGGTTAAAGGAGATCCTTCTTGCGTTATCGTTTGTATTTCTTATAGCCCCTGCCGTTTTTGCCTCTTCGGCGTCCAGCCTGGCGATCGGAATATCCGCCGGAGATGACCGGGCGTCTTTTTCGGCAGGCAACGCCCAGATCACCCTGACAAGTGCCTCAGGGGCCAAAGCAACCTTCAAATCGAACGTACAGGTGGTCATGTCTTCGCCGGGAGTTATCAAGGCCGGCTCAGCTTCCCTCAAGCTTCCCGTCACTATCAGGAGCAACTCCATGATCAGATGGAACAACCGCCCTTACAGGGGCCACTTCAGGCTTTTCCCTGAGGGCAGAGGCTTCAATGTGATAAACGTTCTGGGAGTGGAGGACTACCTCAAGGGTGTTCTGAAAATGGAGGTCAATCCCGCATGGCCCATGGAATCACTGAAGGCCCAGGCAATAATCGCCAGGACTTATGCCCTCAGGAACAGGAACAGGCACGGAAGCAGCGGTTTCGATATCTGTGCATTGAACCACTGCCAGGTCTACAGGGGGGTTAACGCTGAAGACCCGATCCTGACAAAGGCTGTAGAATCCACCCGGGGGATGGTCCTGAAATACCAGGGAGCCTACGCTGCAACCTTTTACCACTCTGACAGCGGAGGTCATACGGCGAACGTCTCGGCTGTCTGGGGATCCAGCATCCCCTATCTCCAGGGAAGACCCGAACCGGTCAATTACCAGTCGCCTTACTCAAGCTGGCAGGCAACGATAAGGATGTCGGATATCCAGAGAGCCCTTTCATCCAAAGGGATCAACGTGGGCAAACTGTCGGGAATTCAGGTCGCCTCGACTGACAGTGCAGGCAGGGCAGTGGACCTTGCACTCCTTGGATCCTCCGGACGTACTACTATCAGGGCAAGTCAGTTCAGGATGATCATGGGAAGCGACAGGATCAGATCCACCTTTTTTACAATCGGAGGATCCGGGCCTCCCGTTCATGCTTCCCCCTCCCGTTCCGGCACCACTGTTCCGGGTTTCAACGAAGGGGAAAATATTCCACTGAGCGGGAAGGATGAACAGATCCTGCTTTCCCTGACCCAGAAAGGCGTGTTCAAGACGGAGGAGCTTATGGATATGCTTGTCAGACCCGAAAGAAGGGGATTCTACCTTCGCAAGGCCCTGGAAAGACAGAGCGGATCTGAACTGCAACTCGATCTCCCGGTTTCCGGTCCAGTTGCATCAGGGGACACAGTGACCTTTGTCGGCAAGGGATGGGGTCATGGTGTCGGGCTCTCCCAATGGGGTGCAAAAAGCCTTGCCGAGGCCGGATGGGATCACAAAAGGATACTGCAGCACTATTTTCCGGGAACTTCTATAGACAGGGTTTCTCGCTGAAATGAAGGGAGAGACGCGCCCTTCCGGGTCTGAAGGCCGGGGCGGGATTCATGACTCTTTCGACCTGAAGAGTTACGATTACTGCCTGCCCGAAGATATGATCGCCCAGGAACCTGTCGAACCGAGGGATTCCTCAAAACTCCTCGTCCTGGACAGGAAGTCCGGAATTTTATCCCACAGGATTTTTCGTGATGTGCCAGCATATTTGCATGAAAAGGATGCCCTGATAATCAACGACACCCGTGTGATCAGGGCCCGCCTCTCTGGCAGGAAACCACAGGGAGTCACCCCGGTCGAAGTTTTCCTTCTGAAGGCTGTTGCAGGAGACTCTGCAGGGTTATGGGAAGTACTTGTCCGGCCGGGGAAAAGAGTAAAACCAGGTCAGGAGATAATTCTGGAGGGAGGCGTTGTCGTCCGGATAATGGGGAACAACCCGTCGGGGTCCCGAATTTGTGCCTTCCCCCCCAACCTGGATGTCGGGGAGTACCTTGCCAGGTACGGGGCGGTCCCCCTCCCGCCTTATATCAGGAACCATTCAGTGGACCCGGAAAGATACCAGACAGTTTACGCCTGCAGGAACGGATCAGTGGCAGCACCAACCGCAGGTCTCCACTTTACTCCCTCGCTTCTGTCTGAAATAGCAGAAAAAGGTGTCGAAATAGGGGAAATCACGCTGAACGTGGGACTGGACACATTCCGGCCGGTAAGAACAGAAGACATCAGGGAACACAGGATGCACTCCGAAGACTTCTTCATTCCCGAGAAAACTGCAAGTCTTGTTTCCGAGACAAAAAGGCAGGGGGGCAGGGTGATAGCGGTTGGAACAACGGTTGTCAGGGCGCTGGAGAGCAGCATGACCAAAGAAGGAGTACTCAGGCCCGGGCCTTTTGCAACCGATGCTTTCTTTTACCCCGGCTACAGGTTCAGGGCCGTAGATGCCATGGTCACCAACTTTCACCTTCCACGAAGCACCCTTCTGATCCTTGTGTCCGCTTTTGCCGGTCTTGAACTCACAATGAAGGCCTACAACGAAGCGGTCAGGCAGGGTTACAGGTTTTTCTCTTTTGGCGATGCCATGCTGATAACGTGATCAAAGCTTTTCCATGGCCTTCCCGTGGGACCGGTTCTGGAGGATCTCCCTGGCCCGGTCACCCGGTTCATCCCAGAGCCATTCTGCGGATATCCTTACACCGCTCCCCGGAGTCGCACGAATGTCAAAGATCCCCGATTGCTTGATCTCCTTGAGTGCCCGGTAAGCAGTCCTTTCCGAAAGCCCGGAGAGCGAAGCCAGTTCGTTGAAACGGCAGGTCAGGTCTTTCCCCCTGCTTCCAAGAAGCGATGAAATAAGAAGAATTCTTGCGGCCTGGGAAAGAGGAAGGGAGAGAACATTTGCGACCGCCCAGGATACATTTTCTCCGTGTTTTGGCGGAGAAGAGTCAGTTGATGCGGGTTTAAAGCCTGGATCTTCGATAATTTTTTCGATCTCTGACAACATGTCAAGGATCGTCGACTGATATTCCCCGGTCACTTGAGGATCATGCAATTCCGCCTCCAGATTGCGCAGGGACAAGCCCGATGGTAAAAGCTGCGGGATCCACCTCTCGGATAAGCCAGGTTCTATTGGAAAACATTACTCACGCTGTCATAATACATGAAAACCAGCGTTATAAGAATTGCTGGAGGGATGATCATGTGGACTTTGGGGATCCTGCTTCCCCATGCTCCTGTTCTGGTACCCGAAGTCGCTCAAAGAGCCGGGGCGAAAACGGGAAAAACGCTGCCTGCTGTTCTATCGGTAAAAAACAGGCTTGCCGGATCCTTGCCGGATGCCCTTTTCGCGCTGGACCCACACACTATGACCGAAAAGACCTTCACGCTGATACAGGCTGAGGTTTTCAACGGCAATCTTGGACAATTCGGTGCCGGTTCGATCTCTTTTTCCACAAACGGGGTACCTGATGAGGATGCCGATATGCTTTCCCGGCATTTAGCGGAACTTTTCCCCGTCAGGAATTATATAGCCGGTGTGCAGGAACTTCACTACGCCACGGTTGTACCGCTCCATTTCCTGAGGCTTGCAACAGGCTCCTTGCCACCGCTGATCATTGCCAACCCTGTCACCGTGTCATTCTCAGAGGCCTTCCAGCTTGGACAACACCTGCGCAAAATGGGGTCAAAAAGAAAATGGGGGCTTCTTGCAAGCGGCGACCTGTCCCACAGGCTATCCCGGAACGCCCCGTCAGGCTACCATCCCGATGGCAGAATCCTGGATGACGCGATACAAAAATCGTTACTGACATCATCCCCGGACCCGATCTTTGAACTGGATCCCCGTACCATTGAAAACGCCGGCGAATGCGGTCTCAGGTCTGTTCTGGTCCTTCTCGGACTTTCTCTTGGTATAGGGATCGAACTGCTTTCCTACGAAGCTCCTTTCGGGGTAGGTTACGCGACCGCTGCATGGTTCGGGGAGGGAAAACCGGATGAAAGGGATTGAAGGAGAAGGAAAGATCCACCCTTATGTCGCCCTGGCCAGAATTAGCGTGGAATTGACGGCCCAGGGGCAAGAGCCATCGGGGATCATAGATCCGGCACTTTTTAGCAATGTGCCCGGGCTGGACAGCCGCCGGGCATGTTTCGTTTCGATAACAAAAGACACCGGGGAACTCAGGGGATGCATTGGGACCATTTATCCCGCCTTCCCGCGTCTTTATGAGGAGATAATCCACAATGCGGAAGCGGCTGCTGATTCGGATCCACGGTTCATGCCATTAAGACCGGAGGAGGCAGGCAAATGCAGGGTTTCCGTTGATGTACTCGAGGAACCGGTGCCGGCGGCGTGTATTTCCGAACTCGACCCGGTAATTTACGGCGTGATCGTGGAGAAAGGGCAAAGAAGGGGAGTACTTCTCCCCGATCTTGAGGGAGTCGAAACTCCTGAACAGCAGGTTTCCATAGCCATGAGAAAAGCCGGCATCATTTCCCGCGAAGGGATGAAACTCTGGAAATTCAGGGTTTCGCGATACAGGGAATGAAAGCAGGACGATCAGACCCTGACTCTGTAGGAAAGGAAGCCTTTTTCTGGGAACCCGCCGGGAAATGTTCCACAAGATGCCTTTTGTGCCCAAGGCAATGCCTGATCCCTGAAAGTTCTTGCGGAGCCTGCGGTGTAAGGTTCAATGCCGGGGGCAGACTTTTCTCCTCAAACTATGGGAAGGCATGCGTGGCCATAGATCCTATCGAAAAAAAACCTCTTTTCCACTGGAAACCCGGAAGCTCCATCCTTTCCCTGGGAACTGCCGGATGCAACATGTTCTGTCCGTTCTGTCAGAACTCGCACCTTGCACGTTCCAGGGACCTTTCAAATCTTTCACCGATAACGAAAGAAAAGGTCCTCGATCTGGTAACGGGCAATAATATCCCTTCCGTAGCGTTTACCTATAACGAACCCACCGTCTGGATCGAATTTGTCCTTGAAACATCGGAGCTATTGCACAGATCAGGTTTTTCCGTAGTCCTTGTCACCAACGGTTACATTTCGGAAGAACCTCTCGAGCGCCTTCTGTCATTTACAGATGCGATGAACATCGACCTGAAAGCTTTTTCAGATTTTCACTACAAAATGATGGGAGGAGCTCTCCAGCCTGTTCTTAATAACATAGAAAAAGCCTTCAGGAGAAATATCCATGTTGAAATAACCCACCTGGTCGTTCCGGGAATAAACGACTCCATGGAAGATTTCGAAAAAATGTCAGGGTGGATCGCTTCCATATCCCCCACGATACCCCTCCACGTTACGAGATATTTCCCGGCCTTCCGATGGCAAGCCCCACCGACAACCCCTGAACAGATAGAGAAAAGGGTTTCGGTTGCCTCAAAAACCCTGAACTACGTCTATCCGGGCAACCTGCCCGGCAGGAACGACACCGTATGTCCTAATTGCGGTGAAACGGTAATAGAAAGGGACGGTTATTCCAGCGTAAGGTCTCGACTTGAAGATCAAGGCGCATGCCCGGGATGTAAAACCCCTCTGGGTATTGTCACGAGATGATTTTACATATAATCTTTATAACAGCTGCAGAGATATGAGACTTTTTCTGGGGGCGATATTATGGGATCCTCGATGCTTGAATTGAACGGCCATTCGCTGACGCTGGAGGATATTGCAAAAGTTGCCCGTGAAGGGAAAGAGGTTGTCCTGGAAAGGTCAGCTGTTTCCTTTGTGGAAAGAGGCTCCCGAATGGTACGTTCCTGGGTGGATCAGGGAAAGATCATCTACGGTATCACTACCGGTTTCGGAGACCTTGCCAGTCAGATAATCCCCCCTGACAAAAGCGAAAAACTCCAGGAAAACCTCCTTACAAGCCACGCCTGCGGCGTTGGAGAGCCCTTTCCGGAGGATATAGTCAGGGCAATTATGCTGCTCCGCATCAACTCCCTTATCAGGGGGTTCTCCGGCATAAGCATGGGCACCCTGTCCCGTCTTGTAGATTTTCTGAACATCGGTATACATCCCGTAATACCTTGCAAGGGGTCAGTGGGAGCAAGCGGCGACCTTTGCCCCCTTTCTCAACTGGCCCTGGCCCTGCTGGGCCTGGGAGATGTCTTCTTCAAGGGGAAAAGGATGGCGGCCTCCGAGGCTCTCAGAACTGCAGGACTGGAACCTGTCAGACTGGGGCCCAAAGAGGGCCTGGCCCTGAACAACGGCACCGCAGCCATGACCGGCGTTGCAGCACTGGCCGTCTGGGAGGCGATGAGTGTCCTCAAAATGGCTGATATAGTATCCGCCATGTCCCTTGAGGCCCTTCATGGCGTACCCTTCGCCTTTGATCACAGGACCCATGAACTGAGGCCTCATCAGGGTCAGATCAAGGTGGCAAAGAACATAAGGCAATTGACGAGGAACAGCAGGATCATCGAAAAATACGGCAATGAAAGGGTACAGGACGCATATTCCCTGCGTTGCATACCCCAGGTACATGGAGCAAGCAGAGATGGGGTCAAGTATGTTAACAACGTGATCCAGGTGGAGATCAATTCAGTTACAGACAACCCCCTTGTCTTTCCTGCCGAAGGAGAGGCTATCAGCGGGGGGAATTTTCACGGTCAGCCGATCGCGCTTGCGATGGATTTTTTTGGAATGGCCATGGCAGAGATCGGAAGCATATCCGAAAGAAGGACCGCCCGCCTCGTCGATGGAAAACTTTCAGGCCTTCCGCCTTTCCTTGTCGAAAACAGCGGGATCAACAGCGGTTTCATGATCCCCCAGTACGTTTCCGCAGCGCTTGTATCGGAGAACAAGGTCCTGGCACACCCCTCCTCGGTGGATTCTATCCCCACTTCCGCCAACCAGGAGGACCATGTCTCCATGGGTATGTATTCTTCCAGAAAAGCCCTTGAAATACTAGGCAACGTAAAAAAGATAATTTCTATCGAACTCTTTCTTGCCGCCCAGGGTCTTGATTTCTCCAGGCCGCTGGAACCGGGTACAGGAACCGGGGCAGCCTACAAGAGGCTGAGGGAGGAGATTCCCTACATTGATAATGACCGCTACCTTCACCCCCTGATCGAAACGATACTGGGCAGGGTCGAGGACGGAAGCTACCTGGAGGCTGTTGAAGAGACTGCCGGGGAACTGGAATAACGTAAGGAATTCACCTGGAAGGAAGAGGAGGATCAACATGCTTGAGAACAGCAGGATAAAAGCAGCCATGAAACTGGGACTTGGCGAGGACCTGCCTGAACCGCCCCCCTTCGACCCGTCATTGAGGAGAGCTCCCGACCGTGGTTACAGGCTAAGCAAAGAACAGACCGTGGTCGCTCTCAAAAACGCCCTGCGTTACATACCCGAGAAATTGCATGCCGTTATGGCACCTGAGTTCCTTGAAGAGCTCAGGACCAGAGGAAGGATCTACGGTTACAGGTACCGGCCCCATAATCCCCTAAAAGGCCTCCCGATAGAAAAATACAATGGTCTTTGCCTTGAAGGCAGGGCTTTCCAGGTAATGATCGACAACAATCTTGATCCCGATGTCGCACTTTACCCCTATGAACTTGTCACCTATGGAGAGACCGGGAGTGTATGTCAGAACTGGATGCAATACCGGCTGATAATGAAATACCTTGAAGTCCTGACAAGCGACATGACCCTTGTGGTTGAGTCGGGACATCCTCTTGGCCTTTTCCGATCGTCACCGAATGCTCCCAGGGTAATGATAACCAACTCGATGATGGTCGGTATGTTCGATAACCAGGATGACTGGGAAATTGCCGCACAGATGGGAGTTGCCAATTACGGACAGATGACGGCAGGGGGATGGATGTACATAGGCCCTCAGGGAATTGTGCACGGCACATTCAATACCATTCTTAATGCCGGGAGAAAACTTGGGATATCATCAGGGAAGGGCCTGGAAGGCGTACTCTTCGTTTCATCCGGCCTGGGCGGGATGAGCGGTGCACAGCCCAAGTCGGCAGAGATAGCAGGCTGTGTTGGAATTATTGCCGAAGTTGACCGGTCAAGGATAGAAACAAGACACGATCAGGGATGGGTTTCACTGGTTTCGGAAGACCTTGAGGAAGTTTTCCGCCTTGCCGACAGGAACCTTTCTTCCGGAAAGGGTGTTTCTATCGCATACCACGGCAATATTGTCGATCTTCTTCAGTATGCCGTTGACAAAAACATCAGGATCGACCTTCTTTCCGACCAGACCTCCTGCCATGCACCATACGACGGGGGTTACTGCCCCTTTCAGATATCCTTCGATGAAAGGACAGCATTGCTGAAAAGAGACAGGAAAGAATTCCGCCGACTTGTCGATGAAAGTCTGGGGAGGCATTTCGAGCTCATTCAGACCCTTTCGGCAAGGGGGACCTATTTCTTTGATTACGGGAACTCCTTCATGAAAGCCGTTTTCGATGCCGGAAGAAAAGATATAGCAAAGAACGGCAGGGACACAAAGGACGGATTCATTTTCCCGTCCTATGTCGAGGACATTATGGGTCCCGAGCTGTTTGACTTCGGCTATGGTCCCTTCCGCTGGGTCTGCCTTAACGGGAAGTCAGAAGATCTCGAGGAAACGGACCGGGCGGCAATGGAATGCATAGACCCCGACCGACGCCCCCAGGACAGGGACAACTACCTGTGGGTCAGGGACGCAGGCAAGAACCGGCTTGTTGTGGGGACACAGGCCAGGATACTTTACCAGGACGCAGAAGGGAGGGTCCGCATAGCCCTCCGCTTCAACGATATGGTACGAAAGGGGCAAATCGGTCCTGTAATGCTGGGAAGAGACCACCACGATACCGGGGGTACTGATTCCCCATTCAGGGAAACCGCTAACATCAAGGATGGAAGCAATGTTATGGCCGACATGGCAGTTCAGTGTTTTGCCGGTAACGCTGCAAGGGGGATGAGCCTTGTTGCTCTGCATAACGGCGGTGGTGTAGGAATAGGCAAGGCTATCAACGGAGGTTTCGGGCTGGTCCTCGACGGAAGCGAAAGAGTTGATTCAGTTATCAGAAGTTCTCTTTCCTGGGACGTGACAGGGGGGGTCGCCAGGAGGGCATGGGCAAGGAACCCCAACTCCATCGAGACCATAATAATGCACAACGAATCTTCCGGTGATCATGTGACCCTTCCTTTTATCGCTGACGAGGAGTTGCTTTTTTCACTGGTCAGCAAGGACAGCAGCAGGGACCAGGAAAATTGAGTTCACTGAAAACAGATCAGGATCGGAAAGTGCATCGCATTTTCAGACAAGGCAGTAGGACCATTCAGGTATCCGGCCTCCTGAGGAGATATTCCCTTGCACCTTCCATGCTTTTCAATGGAGGATCCCGTGATATTGGAAGGTCTTTCAGGATAACCCCTGACTCATAATGCGGGGAACCGGCCTGATTTAGATTGCCACAAATGCAGGGAGAAGACTGATGACAGTAAAACTTTTGCGAAAAGCCAAAATTGTTACCCCTCTTTCCAGCAAAGGCGATGAAAGCAGGTCATTTGGCGGAATTCATTCTGCATCATGGGAAAAGGGTTCGATACTGATCAGGGATGGCCTCATAGAAAGGGTGGGACATGAAAGGGACGTTGTAGAAGGCCTTGACCCCTCTATCGTGGATCAGGAGATAGATTGCGGGGGAAGGTGCGTTATCCCGGGTTTTGTCGACCCCCACACCCACATGTGTTTCGCTTCACTGAGAGAGGCTGAATTCGCCAAACGCCTGGCCGGGATGCCCTACCTTGAAATTCTGAGATCGGGAGGAGGTATCCTGTCTTCAGTCAAATCCCTCAGGGAAGCTAGCGATGATGATGTCTTCAGCACCACCAGGAAAAACGTCATGACAGCCCTCTACCACGGCACGACGACCGTAGAGATCAAAAGCGGATACGGGCTTGACACCAGATCCGAGACAAGGATGCTCAGGATAATAGAAAGGATCGGCAGGGAGACACCTTTGAGCGTTGTAGCGACATTTATGGGTGCCCATGCTGTCCCTTCAGAGTACAGGGAGCGCCCGGACACTTTCGTTGATATCCTGATCGAGGAAATGATCCCTTCTGTAGTTCGGGAGTGCCGCCCTTCATTCTGCGATGTATTCTGCGAAAAGGGTGTTTTCACAGTTGAACAGAGCAGAAGGATCCTTCTGGCCGCAAGAAAACACGGCATGGGTTTGAAAGTCCATGCAGACGAAGTGACCGATACCGGGGGAGCCGGCCTTGCTGCCGAGGTCGGAGCCGTGTCTGCTGAACACCTTCTTGCGGCAAATGAAGGGAACCTGAAGAAGATGGCCAGGCAAGGAGTATTGGCAGTACTGCTTCCTGCAACTGCCTACAGCCTTCGAAAACCTTACGCAGACGCACGGAAGATGCTGGAAATGGGACTCACGGTGGCACTGGCAACGGACTGCAACCCCGGGTCATCATACACCCAGTCAATGCCCTTCGTGTTCGGTCTCGGTGTCATGAATATGGGTATGACCATAGATGAAGCACTTGCCGCCTGCACCCTTAACGCAGCCAAAGCGGCAGGGGTGGATGATCTTTGCGGCAGTCTGGAAAGAGGGAAATCAGCCGATATTGTGATCCTTGAAGGAGATTCTCCTGCCATTCTGGCTTACAATTGTGGTGTTTCTCCATTACTCGACGTATTCAAGAGAGGAGAATGGGTAGTGAAAAGATCAGAATACGGGAGGAACCTGTTATGAACGACATTTCATCCCTGGCTTTGGAAGATTTCCTGAACAGGCTGGGTTCGCCAAGTGCTACCCCGGGAGGAGGTTCTGCATCCGCGGTGTGTGCCTCGATCGCTTCCAGGCTCGCCCAGATGGTTGCCAACCTTACCATTGGTCGTTCAAAGTTCGAACCGGTTCAGGAAGATATGGTCTTTGCACGTGATGCCGTTGAAAACCTGTCCCGTATTTTCATGGAACTTGCCGTGAAGGATTCTGAGGCTTTCGACCAATTCATGAAGGCCCTTTCTCTACCGAAGGTGACTGAAACCGAAATGAACGCCAGGAAGGTTTCCATGCAGGAAGCCTTGAAGGAATCTACCCGAATCCCGATGCAAGTTCTTGAAAAGGCAAGTGAACTTGCAGATATTGTTTCTATCGTGGCTGAAAAAGGGAATCCCAACGCTATTACCGATGCAGGGGTTTCAGCACTTCTTGTGGAGGCATCGGCCAGGGGTGCGGCGATGAATGCCCGGGTAAATCTGTCCTCGATAGAGGACAGGACCTTCGTCGAAGAGAACCTTGCGCTTGTTGAAATACACTTGCGATCTATCCGGAAGACGGTCGAAAAAACACTTTCGGCAATAAACTCAAAGCTCGAGAATTAAACCTATGAGGGACAAACACACTTTCACAGGATCTGTCCTGTCATTTTTCTTCTTGTGCCTGTCGTTGGTATATTTTGTCGGGCTTGTCCGTTTTTTCCCGACAACTCTCACGGATTCTATCCAGATGGGAAGAGGCGAGCCTGTAGAGATCCTTGTAGAACCGGGATCGGGTGCCAGGAAGATAGCAGAGGTCTTCTCCGCCTCGGGACTTACTGACAGACCCCATGAGCTTTCCCGATGGTTTGCGAAACTGGGGATCGACCGTTCCCTGAGGCCGGGCTTATACAGGATCAGACCCGGATCACCCTGGGAGATCGCGAAACAGATGGAAATATCCGAGCCGGAGGTATCGGGAATGACGATCCTGCCGGGCGAAACATACTCGGAACTGTCGGCCAGGCTAGGTGTTTCCTTTGAAGAAGCCCTCAAGGACGATTCCCTCTTTCCACAGAAGATCAGACCCATGCTCCCCGGGGAACCGAAGTCCCGGCTGGCTTTCATGTTGCCCGAAACCTATAGTGTTACGCCTTCAGCCGGAGCGGTAAGAGAAGTTGTAAAAAGCGCTTCAGCATTATGGCTGAAAAGGGTAGGAGAACAACTGGAAGAAAACCTTTTCAGAAAGGAATACCTCCTTGAGAGGGCCATAATAGCCTCCCTCGTGGAAAAAGAGGGCAGAAAAGACGCCGAAAGGGGAATAATAGCAGGAGTGATCGAAAACCGGTCAGCCATGGGGATGAAACTTCAGATAGATGCAACCGTGGTTTATGCCTGGGCCCTGCGAGGTGTCTCCCTGAACAGGGTCCTTTACAGGGACCTTGAGATAGATTCCCCGTACAATACGTACCTGTTTAAAGGGCTTCCTCCGGCACCGATATGTATCCCATCGGAGCCATCCTGGCATGCTTCCCTGGAACCGCAGCAGGTTCCCTACATCTACTACGTGGCAATGCCCGATGGCAGTCATATTTTCACCAGAACCTACAATGAACACCTTGAAGCTGTCAGGCGTTCAAGAAAAGAGTTCGAATCCCGAAGATGAATTAAAGAGGAGGCCCCAGCGAACCATGGACAGGTTATTCGATATTGCAGGTTCATTCTCGATCCCGGGGATCTCTTTCGGAGAGGCTTTTATCCAGAGGGGTTTCAGCAGGCATTGCCTGTTCGATGACGGGAAGTTCGAGGAGATCTCATCCTCTGCAACAGAGGGGACCGGCGTCAGGATCGTGACAGGTGACAGGACCTATTTCACCCATTCGACCGGAGCAACCGCCTGCTCGTCATCATTCTGTCTTCTGGAAGGGTTGCGCAGAGCCGGGATTCAGGATGATCGGAAGATCCCGTCGGAAGACCGTCCGTTGCTTCCGGCTCCGAACCTTCAGGATGAAACACCCTTTGAAAGGATTGGGGCACTGGATCGAAAGACCCGGGATCTTTCTCCCATGGTCCGCCAGGTTTCCTTCGGATGGAGCAGCGGGGCAGGAGAGATCGCAATAGCAGGAAGCGTAAACCCTGTCTGCAGAATGTCCACTGCTTCAACAAGGTTTTCCGCAACGGTCGTTGTCGAAAAAGGGGGAGCCCTGTTTTCAGGCAGGGAGGTCAGAGCTTCCAGACTCTCCCAAAAGGAATTCCTGGATTCTACAAACCTCGAAGACATAGCTTTTGAAGCATTCCGCAGGAGTATGCTGCTGGCCGACGCCATACCATGCCCTGCGGGCATCATGCCCGTCGTGCTGGCTGGTTCTGCAGGAGGGACCATGATACATGAAGCATGCGGTCACAGCCTTGAGGCGGATATTGTCCTCAAGGATTTTTCATCCTTCAGGTCTTCTATGGGCAGGAAGGTGGCTTCCCGCCTTGTCTCTCTCGCTGACGACCCCCGCCTTCCGGGACTTTTCGGCAGTTACCCTTTCGACGGGGAAGGAACGGTATCCAGAAGGACTGTCCTGATAAGGGAAGGGATCCTTGAGTCCTTCCTCACGGATATCCATTCGTCAAAACAGGGAGGGTTCCCGCTTACAGGCAACGGAAGAAGGGCATCCTACAGGTTCCCGCCGGTACCAAGGATGTCGAATACCTTTATAATGAAAGGTACAGAAGATCCTGAAGGAATCATTTCCGGGGTTGATGAAGGTCTTCTTGTCATGAAAATGGGCGGGGGGGAGGTTCACCCGACATCGGGTGATTTTGTTTTCCATGTCACCGAGGGTTACCTGATCAGGGGAGGCAAAAAAACCTTACCCGTCAAGAATGCGATATTGACCGGGAACGGCCCTGAAGTACTTATGAACATAGATTCGGTAGGTACGGACCTTCATTTTGAACCCGGGATATGCGGGAAATCGGGCCAGGAAATACCGGTAACGGACGGTCAGCCGACGATCAGGATCAGGCGGCTGGTTGTAGGGGGAAGCGATACGGGAGATGCAGGTTATTCGAAGAAAGCCTGAACGCGTGAACAGGGAGAAACAAACAGCCGAGAAGGATCCCCCTGGGGGCCGTTCCCTCAAGGGCATTCTGGCTGTTTTCCTTTTCCTTCTGCTTGACCTCTACCTTCTTGCTACGCTGTTCCTTTTCAGAACTGGAGAGATCGGTGAGGTCATTCACTCCTTTGCCCTGGAAACCCTTGGCGGAGGAGTGATCGTACTTCTGCTTTTTGTTGCTTACCTTTCTTCATGCTGGCTTCTTGGCTATTCAATTCCATCAACATTGAGGCAAACCGCCGCAACTACGATTTTATTCCTCTGTTGTGCTCTTCTGCTCGGTTTATTCCGCCTCAGCGGTTTTGAATCGACTGCAGACCTTTTTCAACCCGGGAAGTTGGGGATGGGTATCGCAGTGAACCTTAACAGGCATATCGGCCCATTTGGAGCAGTGCTGTCAGGTTTCGGAGGCATAGTTGCCTCAATGGGCCTTTACGGGATCCTTACCAGAAAAAACCTTTCCGCGGCAGGGTCATTTTTCACCGGATCCCTGAATACCCTGAGATCGATCCTTTCGCCCCTTCCAAGACAGGTAACCCCTGCTCCCCCGAAACAGCAAGGAAGGACAAAGGGGAAATCTGAAGATGGTGATACCCGCAACAGGTCCGTTTCTTCCAAAAGCACAGACAGGGATTTTCCCGGCAAGATCGATATTCCCGAGACGATCCTCGACGAGGAACCCACTGATAATGGACCTGGAGTCTCAGGCACTCCCGTAATGGATCTTGCATTTCCCGTCCCCCTGGAAGTTTTCGG
>CAZAMZ010000005.1:0-18477 GCA_964486375.1 uncultured Synergistaceae bacterium
GCCAACAGCCTCTGCCAGGGCTTTGGCCACATCACCGCCGGACCTTTCGACCTGGGACCTTGACAGTGATCCTGCGTTCGCTCCAACTCTGACTGCTATTTTCCTTTCATTCAGCAGATCGCTCAGGGCTTTAAGGTTTTTGCGTCCACCCATGTTGCCCGGGTTGATCCTTACAGATCTGCAGCCTGATTCTATGGCCCGGATCGCAAGGCGGTGGTCAAAATGAATGTCAGCCATTATTTCGACGGAAGAAAGGCAGATCAGCCTTGAAAGGTTTTTATCCATCCGTGACTCCGGGAAGGCGACCCTTGCTAGTTCGCATCCCTCTTCCTCAAGTCCGGCAAGTTCCATAAGGCAAGCCTCGATATCATCAAGGGAGGATCTGAGCATGCTCTCGACCCTTACAGGTTGACCCCCTCCGATCCCGAGGCTTCCTATCATTACAGTTCTGTTGCATGTCATGGGACACCCTCCCGGAAAGAGCTATCTGTTGGGAGCCAGAGATCCGATCAGTCTTGCTAGGTCCTTCCATGTAACAAAGATAAGCAAAAGTATCAACAGAACGAATCCGGCCAGATGGACCATACTCTCCCATTTCTGGGGAAGTTTCCTTCCTGTCAGGATCTCCCCTGATATTATCAGGATCCGGCCACCGTCAAGGGCCGGGAACGGAAGAAGGTTCAGTATTCCGAGGTGAAGATTGATCATGGAAAGAAATGCAAGAAAGGTCCAGAAACCCTGCCTTGCTGCCTGACCGGCCATGGATGCTATGCCTACCGGTCCTGTAACGTCAACCTGCCCGCGCCCTGAAGCCCACTCCCATATCCCCTTTACTATCTCGATGCTGAAATCCATGATATATCCGAAAGATCCTGAAATAGCCCTGATCGGAGGGTATTTTGCCATAGAGGGCCTGATCCCCAGCAGCGGCACATTGTATTGCAGGTCGACAGGGATATCTATTTCAATGACATTCCTGAGGCCGTCCCTCTCGTACACCAGAACTACAGGTCCGTACTGGGCTTTCTCACGGATCCTCTCGGAAAGGAGGCTCCAGTTGTCCACAGTTGACCCGGACACTTCAACTATGACGTCTCCTTCTCTCAATCCGGCCTTTTCTGCGGGATAACCCGGCATAAGTTCCCCGATCCTTGTACTCCCAAGGTCCAGGACACCGTGTCCCCAGAGCAGAATGGCGGTAAAAAGAACTGCGAGAAAAATGTTGGAGGCAGACCCTCCCGCCAGAATTGCCAGCCTCTTCCAGGCAGGTTTTTCGGGAAAAGACCTTCCCGGCAGCGTCTCTTCTTCACCCTGTTCTTCCCCCATTCCAGCCAGGCGGACGAACCCCCCTATTGGGACAAGCCTGACGGACCAGACCGTAGTCCCTCGTTTTCTGCTGAAAAGGGTCGGCCCCATTCCGAAAGCAAATTCATGAACCTGAACTCCGGAAAGCCTTGCAGATACAAAATGTCCGAATTCATGAGAGATTACGCAAATAGCGATAACCAATAAAAAGGCAATAGCGCTGATTCCCATTATTTCATCCTTTCAGGGTCAATCGGAAATGCTTCCCACCGATCTTGATATAGTACGCCTGGCCATTTCCACCAGCGACAGGGATTCCTCCCATGAGGCAGGTGCGCCTCCGTTGTACGAGGACAGGACCTGCTCAATTATTTCAGGAATTTCAGTAAAACCTATTGCTCCCTTTACAAAAAGGTCAACAGCACCCTCATCGGCCCCGATCAGGAGGGCCGGGTAAGGGCCGCCAAGCCGGCAAGCCTCTTTTGCGAGGTAAAGGCAAGGGAACTTTTTCTCGTCAGGATCACGGAATTCAAGAGAAAGATTTCCGGTAAGAGGGGGTGAAAGATCCGGAGCAGAGTTCGGGATCCTGTCAGGAAAACCCAGCGCCGAAAGAACGGCAAGGCGCATATCGGGACGTGAAAAAAGCATTTTGACGGAGCCGTCGATAAATTCGACCAGACCATGCACCAATGCCTGGGGATGGATAACGGCATGGATTTTTCCCGCAGGAAGCGAAAAAAGATGGTGGGCCTCTATCATTTCGATACCCTTGTTCATAAGAGTGGCGCTGTCGATGGATATCTTGATCCCCATGGGCCATACGGGGTGGCGGCAGGCTGTTTCCCAATCGACATTCCTTAGATCATCCATTGGGGTGTCAAGGAATGGACCTCCGGAAGCCGTAAGAAAAACATTTTTTACAGAATATTCCTTTTCACCGTGAAGGCACTGCCAGACGGCGTTGTGTTCGCTGTCCAGGGGGATGATTCTGTCAGCGGCAATGGGCATTATCCATTCGCCAGCTGCCACAATTATCTCCTTGTTTGCAAGGTAGACCTTTTTTCCTGCTTTCAGGGCCTTGATGAGCACAGGAAGGGTATCAGTACCAGAGGAGGCAAATACTATTTCTTCGCACCTGGGATCATCTATCATTGACATGAGTCCCTTGATCCCCCCATGGCATGAAAAACGACCCTCAACTTCTGTTTTGAGCCTGCCGGCGGCAAATTCGTCGACAAGAACCAGCATATCGCTATCAAAGGATCTACCGATGGAGATAACCCTCTCCACGTTCCTGTTCCCGGCTACAGCCCATACCCTGAAAACATGCCTGTGACGCGAGCAGACATCAAGAACTGCCCCTCCTACACTTCCGCTGGCGCCTATCACGGCAATATTTCTTCTCATGCTTTCTCCTTCACCACAACACTCCAAAAACAACAAAAACCAGAACCGAATTGACGAGAATGCTGTCAAAACGATCCAGCATGCCGCCGTGCCCCGGTATCAGTTCTCCTGAGTCTTTAATACCCGCCTCCCTCTTTAGAAGGGACTCTGCAAGGTCGCCGAGCTGGCCGAAGGTACCGCAGAAAAGGGCAATTATCATGATCGGGAGCGGTGCCATGCCCCAATAGTAGGCAAGGGCTCCTCCGCAAAGGAGGCTGCCGGTAAGCCCTCCTATAAATCCCTCCACGGTCTTTTTAGGGCTGACCGAGGGGCAAAGAAGAATGCTTCCCCATCTGGATCCGACAATATAGGCAAAAACGTCACAGGACCATGTACAGGAAAAAAGAGATATCAGGAGGTAGGTGCCCCAGGTATGGTCCCTGAGTACCACCATGAAAGACCATGGCAGGACTATATACAGGATCCCCGCCGCAGTGCCGCCTGAACTTGTAATGCCGTGACTCTCATTGAGGATATGTTTCCTGGCAACCTCTACAAAAAGAACAAGCATCGGGGCCGCTGCCAGGAGGGGGAGCAGAACTGAAGGGTCGTTGGAATAGACAGCAGCAAAAAGGGATGCTATCCCTGCTCCGAACCCGACTATTCTTGAAACATGCCCTTTATTGCTGATCATCCGGTAGAACTCCCCGAGAGAAGCCATGCAAATGAAAAAACAGAGCGCGAACCAGTAAGGGTTGCCGAGGTAGATCCCGCCAAGAACTGCCATACCAAGTGCGATGCCGCTTGCGGACCTTACTGCAAGGTGGCTTCCGGGCGAACTAGACGGAACCATATCTTCTCTCCCTTGTCGAGTAGTTTTCAAGAGCTTTCCTGAACTCTTCTCCGTTAAAATCAGGCCATAGTGTATCTGTAAAATAGAACTCGCTGTAAGCGGAGCCCCACAAAAGGAAGTTGCTTATCCTCAACTCCCCGCTGGTCCTTATCACAAGGTCAGGATCAGGGATCCAGGGATGGTAAAGATTTGATGATATCATATCTTCAGTGACTGGTCCCTGCAGCCCACTTGATATCAGGCCGTTGACGGCATCAACGATCTCCTGTCTTCCGCCGTAATTAAGGCAGATCACGACAGTCAAAAGGTCTCCTGAAGAAGTGGCCTCCTCAAAAAGTGATATCTCATCTGAAAGGTCCCCGGGCAATTGCTCTATCCTTCCGGAAAAGACCATGCGGATGCGGTTTTTCTTCAGATCTTCCAGTTTCGATCTCATATATGACTTCAAAAGTCCGATAAGTCCTTCGACCTCGCTCTTTGGACGTTTCCAGTTTTCCGTGGAAAAGGCAAAAAGCGAAAGGAACGGGACTTCCGATTCGCCAGCTGCGCGGATCACCCTCTCGACCGCCCTGGCCCCCTCCCGATGCCCGGCAAGTCTGGGCAAACCCTTTTGTTGCGCCCATCGGCCGTTGCCATCCATGATGATAGCAACGTGAGAAGGTTTGATCGACTTCAGACCATATTTCCCCGTCATCTGTTCTCCATCCATCTATTGCGGACCTCCTGGATATCGATCCAGGTGAGTTCCCTCGGGCTGCCTTTCTTTTTGGACTGGTTCCTCAAAAGAAAACTCGGGTGGAACATGGGCATGACTTTGATCCCTTTCCAGTCGAACCACTTGCCACGTATCCTGGAGATGCTTTCTGTGGTTTTCAGGATCCACTTGGTCGGTGTTGCCCCAAGGCAAACTATTATCGAAGGATTTACAAGTGCTATCTGGGATCTGAGAAAGTCTTCGCAGGCAAGCATCTCTTCGATCGAAGGGACCCGGTTGCCTGGTGGTCTGCACTTGACTACATTGGTAATAAAAATTTCTTTCCTGTCGATCCCGGCGGCCTCGAATATCTTGGTCAGAAGTTGTCCGGCTTTTCCAACAAAGGGAACACCCTGCTCATCTTCTTCTGCCCCTGGAGCTTCCCCTACAAAGAAGAGCTTCGTATCCATTGTCCCGTCACCGAATACGATCCTTTTTCTTTCCTGACAGAGCGGACATTTGATGCAGGAACCGGTTGCCTCAAGAAGCCTTTCCCAGGCCAGTTGTCTTTTTTCCCGGACGATCGTGTCGGACATGGGCCATTCCTCCAGAATTATTGTGTAAATTCAACCTCAATAAAGGACAGGTCTATTCTGTGGACATCCAATCCTGTAATTCCGGCAACGGCATGAGATATGCGTTGCCTCAGGCGTCCCCCGAGGTCGAGCATGCTTCTGTGTCCTGGACGATATTTCAGTTCCATCTGGATCGCAACGCCGCCATTTGACGGCCTTGTCTGGGCCGAGACGACGGTTGATACCTGGGAAGTCCTTTCGGCGATAAAACGGACCATCTGCGTAACTGCTTCAGGATCTATGCTTACATCGCCAAAGAACTTGAAGGGGGGCCGGACTATCGTCTTTTCGCCTTCCATGCTGTCTGAGTTGTCGAAAAGGACCTTCAGTCTTCCAACCAGTTTTCCGGCAAAATGCTTCCTTACCTGTATATGCGACACGGGGATCACATGCTGCCCTTTGAAGGACCTCTCCTTTTTAGCCCTTGATATTTCCTCCGGTGAGGATACATCCTCTATCATGATGACCTTTTCGGGGGCTGGGAGCCTGAGATTGGCAAGGATCCTGGAGATCATTCCTTCCGATGTGCCAATCAGCATGACTGAACATGGCTGCGAAGCAAAGAGGTGTCCCGACACAGATCTACGGTGATCGTCGTATTCGAAAAGGGCGCGCCTGATAGCCCTGACCTGGTTTTTTTCTGTTTTGGCGCTTTTCCCTCGCACTATCTGTCCTTTCCTTATCAAAAGCCCGTCATCAATGATGAAATCCACACCGAGTTCCAGTGCCACAAGCTGTGCTCTCTGGCTTTTCCCCGTCCCGGCCGGTCCCACGAATGCAAAAACTTTTACTCCATCCAGAAGAAGATCCCTGTTTTTATCAGGCAAGGCAGTTCAGCACCTTTTTTAACGATGAAAGGAAAAGTTCGTTCTCTTCAGGAAGCCCTACAGTCACCCTGAGGAAGCCCCCGAGGCCAAGATCGCTGCCCTTTCTTACGATAACCCCTTCGTTAAGGAGGCGTTCATAGATCTCTTCGCTTGCGGGGTGTTTTATCAGAACAAAGTTCGTCCGCGTAGGTTGGGTGGCAACCCCCATTTCCGATAGGGCCTTTTGTATCCTTGACCTCTCTGAAACCGTTTTGAGTCTTATGGACTTGATATATTCGGTTTCAAGCAGCGCTGCATGTGCGGCATACTGCCCCACCCTGCTCACCTCGAATACCGGGTGCAGCTTGTCGTAAGCCTCTACTATGGTTTTTGGAGCTATGGCGTAACCCACCCTTAAAGCTGCAAGACCGTAAATCTTTGAAAAAGTCCTGGTAATGACAATTCTCCCGATATTCCTGAAAAGATCTATCCCCGCCAGGTAGTTCGGGTCGTCTACATATTCGGCATAAGCCTCGTCTACCAGGAGAAGCACCTGCCTGCTGTCGAGTTCATTGGCCAGGGTGATCATTCTTTCTCTTTCCATAATACTTCCCAGAGGGTTACAGGGATTCGAAATGATAACGGCCTTTGTCTTTTCCGTGCAGGCTCCTGTTATTTCGGCTATGTCCCAGCTCCCGCCTTCACGGGCAGGAACTTCAACGAACCTTCCCGCGGAAGCTATGGCAGCCACCCGGTAAAGGGGGTATGAAGGCACAGGGCAGACGATCTCGTCTCCAGGCTCAATGATGGAATGGAACAGCGAATGCAATATGCCCTCTGTGCCCGCACCGATTATTACTTCACCGGTCGAGACTCCCCATTTCTGGGCAAGAAGCCTCCTTAGCCTGTGGGACTGCGGGTCGGGATACCGGTTTACCTTTTCCAGGCTGGCCTTTATGGCCCTGTTGACCGGGTCCGGCAGAGGCCACGGGTTCTCGTTGGAACTCAGCCTTACGACCTTTTCCAGACCCAGTTCCCTCTGGAGTTCGCTGACAGGCTTTCCGTACCGGTATTTTTCAACGCCGGAAAGATCATTCCTTATTATGTTTCTGAGCCATGCCAATTCTCATACATCTCCTCTTGATGGTGGTCACCATTTATGATCCCCGTTCTCCTCGGAGACAACGATGTTGACCTGTCCTCCGAGCGAACGTATCTTGTCGTCCATTCCCTCGTATCCTCTCCATATGTGACCCAGGCCGAAAACAGAAGTTTCCTCGGGGGAGGAAAGGCCGGCGATAACAAGTGCGGCCCCGGCTCTCAGATCAGTTGCTCTCACGTCGGCGCCGTTGAGTTCCCGGACACCTGTCACTACAGCGGTATTCCCCTGGAGTTCGATATTGGCCCCCATTCTCTTCAATTCGCTCACATGCAGAAAACGGGATTCGAAAACACTTTCCTGGATTATGCTTGTTCCCTCGGTAGTGGCCATAAGTGCTGTGAACTGAGGCTGAACGTCCGTCGGAAAGCCCGGGTAGGGAAGGGTCTTCAGAGAGACGCTTTTCATGGTTGACTTCTGGAATGCCCTGACGCTGTCCTCTCCGGTTTCTATTCCTACCCCTGCCTCCTCGAGTTTTGCGATTATTGCGTCAAGATGTTCGGGAATAACCCTGGTGACCGTCACATCACCCCGCGTGGCAGCCCCGGCGATTAGATACGTACTTGCCTCAATCCTGTCAGGTATTATCTCTATCTCGGCCGCTTCCAGGTTCCCTGTCCCGGAAATATGCAGTGTACCGGTCCCCGCGCCTTCAATAGTACACCCCATAAGATTAAGGGTTTCTATGAGGTTCCGTATTTCGGGTTCCCGTGCGGCGTTCTCGATGATCGTTTCTCCCTCGGCAAGAACAGCTGCCATCAGAAGGTTCTCTGTGGCGCCTACCGAAGGGAAATCAAGATAGATCTTGGCGCCCTTCAGACCATCGGCACTAGCATGTACAGCACCGTGCACGAGATCAATGTTTGCCCCTAGCTTGGCCAGGCCCTTCAGATGGAGATCTATCGGCCTGCTGCCTATGGCGCAACCTCCCGGAAGCGGCAGGATGGCCCTTCCGGTTCTCGCCAGAAGCGGCCCAAGGACCAGCGACGAGGCCCTCATTTTGCGGACAAGTGATTTCGGGGTTTCCCACTTCAGGTCTTCAGGTACTGTTATGTTCATTTCATTGTCGGCAAAAACAACGCTTGCGCCCAGGTGTCTGAGAAGGTCGGCCATGGTGAAAATATCCTGTAACTTGGGAACTCTCTTGATCTTCAGGGTCCTGTCCCTGAGAAGCAGGGAGGAGGCAATAACAGGCAGGGCTGCGTTCTTGGCCCCCTGCACAATAATGGGTCCCTTTAGCGGCTGGCCGCCGTGTATCAACATTTTGTAGTTCAAAGGATCACCCCCGTATTGGGAATATTTCAGCCTTATCGGCCGGGTACAGTTCAGTCTTTTACTGACAGGTTTTCAATGGTTTCAACAATTATCCCGGAAGCCTTTCCTTCTCCGAAGGGCGGATCTCGCCTGACCCTTTCTGCGGAAAATCCCTGGATACCTTTCTCAAGCGCTTCCCTTGCTGTTTCGACTATCACCTGCTCGTTGGTCCCAACAAGCCTGGATGTTCCGAACTCTATAGCTTCAGGTCTTTCAGTTACCTCCCTGAGTACCAGTGTGGGTTTCCCGAGAACCGTCGTTTCTTCCTGGACACCCCCGCTGTCTGTCAGGATAATGTCACTCCTTTTCATTGCCCAGATAAAATCAGGGTAATCAAGTGCATCGCATAGTATTACCCTGTCCTCATTTCCGAGTATCTTTCCCAGCGAATCCCTCACTTTAGGGTTCCGGTGCATCGGAACAACGGCCCAGAGGTCTGGGAACTCGGAAAGGATCTTCTTTACGGCATCGCAGATCGATCTTAATGGTTCCCCCCATGACTCTCTCCTGTGAGCCGTCAAAAGCAGCATTCGGGCTGATGCAGGGATTGATTTGAAGCTGGGATTACCAGAAACTCCGACTTTTCCAGAGGCATAAAGCAGGGCATCGATAACGGTGTTACCGGTCTGTATGACCCTGGCAGGGTCACAGCCCTCGGAGATGAGGTTTCCTGCAGCTCCTTCCGTGGGCGGGAACCACCAGCCTGCTGCCCTGTCTGCAATTATCCTGTTCAACTCCTCGGGGAATGGCTGGGCGGTGTTGCCGCTTCTCAACCCGGCCTCTACGTGTCCCAGCCTGACCCTCCTGTAAAAAGCGGCCAGTGAGGCCGCCATGGTTGTTGTCGTGTCGCCATGAACAAGGACAAAAAATGGCCTCAGATCATCAAGAACATGGCCGACCTTTTCAATAACGCTGGAGGTAACGTAATCCAGGCTTTGGTTCTTTCGCATGATCGCAAGGTCTTTATCGGGATTGATCCCGAAAAAATCAAGGGCCTGCGAAAGCATTTCCGTATGCTGGCCCGTTGCCAGAACAAAGGGTTCAAGCAACTGGCTCTCCCTGAGCCTGATGATAACAGGAGCCATTTTGATTGCTTCCGGTCTTGTACCGATAATGCAGCAAACGGTTCTTTTCCGGATCGACAAAGAAGCTCCCCCGATCATGTGGTCTGGTAGCCCAGCAAGAGCACTGCAAGGGAAAGGGATAATGCGTGAAGGGTCATCAGGGAAACAAGAACAACAACGAGCGGGACCCCCCTGTCTGCAAGGATATGATGGAAATGCCCCCTGTCAGGCTGAAATGGCGAACGCCTCTTCAAAATCCTCCTTGCAAAGGAATAAAGGGTATCCAGTACCGGGACTCCCCCGACCAGAAGCATTATCGAAAGCCATAAAAACAGGTCCATGCTGACGATAAGGCCGGGAAGCTCCCGTGAGAACTGCGAAATGCAAAGAAAACCGAGAAGGGTGCTGCCACCGTCACCCAGAAAAGTCTTGGCAAGGGGGTAGTTCCACAGAAAAACCCCTGCGGATAACCCCAAAGTAACGGACCACCACGTGTTGCCCGTCAGGATCAGACCGGCCGTCACGGTAAGTCCAAAGATCCCAAGCGACAGGCCATTGATACCGTCAACAAGATTATATGCGCTTGTTGAGCCTGTTATCCAGAGAATGACAAGGATCTTCAGGTGGATCGGTACAGGTATCCCCCAGGCTATCAGTGAAGCCGCCAGAACGTGTACGGCCAGTCTCCATTCTGCAGGAAGGGGGCTCATGTCATCCATATAGCCAAAAAGGAAAACAGCTGCCGCACCTGTTGCGATAAGCCTGAGGCCGGGACCTGAATCAGGGAAAAGAACAGCAAAAACGGTGTACCCGACCCATATCACCACACCGGCACCCCGTGGCGTTGCACGAGGATGCTTCTTTCTCCCGCCAGGTTCATCCATGATCCCGAATTGCCTGGAAAGAAATATGGAAAGCGGGGTTACCAGCAGGGCCCAGACAAATGAGACAAGGAAAAAAACAAGAATTCTAGACAAACCTTATTTCCTCCCAGCCTTGTCCTTTGTTCTTACCTGGTCCCGAAAAGCCTGTCTCCAGCATCCCCCAATCCAGGTACGATGTATCCGTGGTCATTGAGGTGACTGTCAAGTGCCGCGGTAAAAATGTCCACTTCCGGATGCTTTTCGTGGACTTTTGATACACCTTCGGGTGCGGCAATCAGGCTCAGCAGGGAGATCTTCCTGCCTCCCCGTCTCTTGACCAGGTCGATAGCCGCCACAGCCGAGCCTCCCGTTGCAAGCATGGGGTCAACGATAATAATGTCCCTCTCACCGATATCCCCCGGAAGCTTGCAGTAATACTCAACCGGTTCCAGGGTTTCAGGGTCCCGGTACAGGCCGATATGTCCGACCTTGGCGTTAGGGATAAGCTGCAGGATGCCGTCGACCATTCCCAGTCCTGCCCTTAATATCGGGACTATGGCCATTTTTTTCCCGGATAGGGAGTAAGCTGTGGTTGTCGTAAGAGGTGTCTCGACCTTGACGGGTTCAAGGGGCAGGCTTCTGGTGGCCTCATAGACCATAAGGCCTGCTATCTCCTGGACCAGTTCCCTGAAGACTTTGACAGATGTATTCCTGTCCCTTATGATGCCGACCTTGTGCTGGATCAGGGGATGATCGAAAGTTACGAGCCTGGGTTGAGCCTGGATGTGTTCGCAAACATTTCCCAGCCCCTCGAAACGGCTGATCTTGTCGATCCTGGCAAGATGCCTTGATGCTTCAAAATCCGCTGAAAGCCATTCATTTATTATGCGTTCGGCGGTCTTGCAATCCAGCTTCCTTCCGCCAAGGGTTAGTATATTGGCATTATTGTGCCGCTTGGCCAGACGCCCGGTTTCTTCGTCGTATGCAAGGGCAGCCCTGATGCCTGGAACCTTGTTGGCGGCTATGGACATTCCAATGCCGGTACCGCAGACCAGTATACCTATATCATACTCGCCCCTTGAAACCTTCTGTGCCACCTCGAAGGCTGCATCGGGATAATCGAATGGTTCTGCAGGGTCAGGCGCTCCAAAAACGCTTACAGTGAATGAAGATCCTTCGAGGAATTCTCTTACGCACTCCCTCAGGCTATAGCCGGCATGGTCTGAGCCCAGAGCGATTCGCATCCCGCGTCCTCCTGTCGTATGATCGCTGTTTTCCGTATCATATCATGTTGAACTCATCAATTTGATTCAAGCTGCCGCGAAAAAGATCGTTAACGCGATATGAACTCGGAAAGCAGGTTTTCCGAAACGGTGTAGGGATCTCTCTTCCTTGCGAACAGGTCGTCAAGAATATCTTCCTCGATCTGCCTGTCCCAGGCTTTTTCCGCTATCTTGGCTATTTCCCTTTTCAGGATCTCTTCGACTTCTATTCTCAGTCGCTGGTATTTTCTCCTCTTTCCTTCATTTGTTGTCTGCAGGAAATGCCAATGCCCTGCAATTGCTTCCGCCGCCTTTGCCACTCCTTCTCCATTTTCCGCGATAGTAGGTATCACGGGTGGCCTCCAGGATCTCTCTTCCTGTAGGTCAAGCATGATGTTTACCTCTCTTGTTATCCTTTCAGAACCTTCCCTGTCGGCTTTGTTGACTATAAACACGTCGGCTATCTCCATGATCCCTGCCTTCATGATCTGAATATCATCACCCATTCCGGGAACGAGAAGAAGGACGACAGTATCGGCGATCTTGATGATATCGATCTCGGATTGCCCTACTCCCACGGTCTCGATCAGCACTACATCCTTACCGCAGGCATCAAGGATCAGGGCCGCCTCGTAGGTTCCCCTGCTCAATCCTCCAAGTGAACCCCGCGTCCCCATGCTTCTTATGAATACTCCCGGGTCAAGGCTGTGAGCCTGCATCCTCAGCCTGTCGCCAAGAACGGCTCCTCCGGTGAAGGGGCTTGAAGGGTCAACCGCAATAACACCTACACTTTTTCCGGTTTCCATGATCCTTGATATCAATTTGTCCAGGAAGGTGCTTTTACCGGCTCCCGGACTTCCGGTAACGCCGATAATGTGGGCCTTCCCTGTGTAGGGATAGATCTTTTTCATTATCTGCTGGGAAGAACCGGATTCGCTTTCAACCATTGTAATAAGCCGGGCCATCGAACGGGGATCTCCTTCAAGGGCTTTTTCTATCAGTCTGTCCAAGGTTTCAACAATCCTTTCATCAATGACCGTTTTCAGATAAAACTAGCGGTTCAGGATATCGATACCTGCGAAGGAGTACAACCCCAGGGTTATGGCAGCAGCGAAAAGGAACCCCAGCAAAATCCGGAGGTAGGTAACCCAAAGGGCTCCCCCCGGCCATTTCCCTGAGTTAATGTTTACGATCATCCTGGAAAGCAACAGGCACAACAGAAAAGTTCCAAGCGCCAAAAGGGCCTGAATATTGATCGGAGACATAGAGCACCTCCATAAAGACTTGTTCCGCTCCCCGGGTTCGTATTGTAACAGCAAAAAGAGCCGGCCGCGGAGGTTGCTTGAAAAAAACGCGGAAAAGATGGTGCAGGAGGGAAACTTTTCTCAGCCTGTTATCGCACTGATATCCTGGTTCCTTTGGGGGGTCTGGATCTGTTTAAGTATTGATATGGCCACTTCAAGAGCGATCTTGCCGTCCATAATACCCACAAGGGGTTGTTTCCCTTCCCGGACGCACGTAACAAAATGCTGCAGTTCAAGTTTCAGAGGTTCCCTCTTGGGAAATACAGGATGTTCAATTACTTCTACCAGACCGCATTCCTTTTCCTGAACACAGCGATGGATGGAAACATCCTGGGTCTCGTAGTTGATCGTTACGAACCTCTCAGGCTCCATTATCTCAAGTTGCCTGAGCCTTCTTTCGGAGACACGGCTGACCAGTATCTGGGCCAGGGCACCGTTGCTGAATGCGATCTGTGCCGTGGCTATATCCTCATGGTTTGACCTTACGGATCTTCCCATGGCCGAAATGCTGGATATTTCCGAGTGGACCAGGGAAAGGATAATATCGATATCGTGGATCATCAGGTCAAGAACGACCCCTACATCACTGATCCTTGAACTGAATGGCCCGATCCTTCTGGACTGCAGGAAAAGAGGGTCTTTGATTATGTTTCGCACATGCTGAACTGCACTGTTGAATCTCTCGATGTGTCCCACCTGAAGCACGAGGTTTCGGCTTGCAGCAAGCTCAAGAAGTTCTTCAGCCTCCTCGACGGTTGAAGTCACAGGTTTTTCGATGAGGACATTCACACCTGAGGAAAGAGCCTGCCTGGCTGTTTCATAATGAAGGACCGTTGGAACGACAACACTGACCGCATCCGGCCTGGCATGTTTGTAAAACTTGTCGATATCCGAATAGAAGGGAACACCCAGCAGTTCTCCTACAGCAGCCGCCCTGTCAGGATTGGTATCAACTATCCCGACGACTTCTGTGTTAAGCAGTTCGGTATAAACCCTTGCATGATGGAAACCCAGATGGCCAACCCCGATTACACCCACCCTGACAGGGTCCATTGGTCTGCCTCCCTACATAAATGGAGATGCCGGAACAAATTGCCCTTTAAACATATTCTCCCACCAATGGGTCTTTTTGTGGAATCGGGGATGTATCACCGCCATTAAAAAGGATCTTTCGAGATCATCGCCTTTTCTGAATGAATGGCAAATATCCACGGAGCAGGATGTGCAGACATCAATTTGGCGGATATTTTCTCCGGGTATACCCATGTCATATAAAAAAATAATATTAGCTTTAGGCAGGTCGAAGTATACCCTTTCCCCATCTTTTTTCCAGCACTCTGAAGGAAGGTTCTTTACTCCCATCATGGTAAGAGGATCTTTGGCCTTCCTGAAATAGCAGCATGGACCAATTCCGGGACCAACCCAGAATGTCGAATTCAACAAACCCTGAAGACCTGTCTTTTTTGATGTCTTTTCAACAGCCTCCCTGATCGCTTTCCTGCAAGTTCCGACAAAGCCTGAATGCAAAAGCAGGCACCAGTCAAACGGTTCCCATGAAACGCCAACGACAGGGATACAGTCTGCAAACCTGAGGCTCCCGTAAATACCCTTTCTGGTCAGAAGGACGGCATCGGCATAAGGCCTCCTCGGAAGGGCGTTGTTCACCGATGCTTCGATCAACCCGGTCCCGTGTTCCTGGCGGGGGGCCACAAGCCGGAGATTGTCATGGTTCTCGCCGAAAATAGCCCTGGAGATCTTCCCTGGACAACCCTCGGTGTTCCTGATAAGGGATCCCTTAAGAAAAAGGACAACTGTCATTCTGTCATTCATGTTTCCGGGAAGTTCATACTGGATAACGGATTGTCCCTCGACCGAAATCCCTCTCCAGCCTGGTGCGGTCTTTACGGTGTTCACGGACTCTCGCCTTTCTGCCCGGATATCAGCCATTTTCTGATCTTGCCAACTAGGAAAAGGCTTCCGCAACATATTATCCTGTCATATTTTTTCATGACTGCAAAAAGAGCTTCCAGTGGGTCCCGGATCACTGAAATATTGCATCTGTCGGAGAATATTCCGGCTTTTTTCAACAACAACAAGGGATCGATACATCTTTCATTGCCGGGCAGGGAAGTGAAAACGACCATTGGGAAAGCCCTGCAAAGGGTTTCAACCATACTGTCAGTGTCCTTGTCCCTCATTGCGGCAAATACTACCCCATGATCAGATCTGGTACCCATAACATCGATTGAATCAACAACAGACCTTATCCCTTGGACGTTATGGGCACCATCAAGGATAAGCTGTTTACCGTCAAGGGCGAATCTTTCCATCCTTCCAGGCCATCTTGCCCGATCGATGCCACGAATCAGGGCATCGTTATCGATCGATGTGAAGGTTAGTGAAAGCTCATGACCTGCAAGGATCGCTGTTGCGGCGTTCTCGATCTGGTAAACCCCTCCAAGGTGGGAATGGACCCTGAGGTAGGGAGCCTCTTTAAGGGAGATCTCAAAATGGTTCCCCTTCTCTGAAAAGCAAATGTTACGAAGGTCGGTTGAAAGGCAAGTCAGGAAACCTGTATTCCCAATTCCTTTACAGTAATTCAGATAGGACTCCTGGAGTTCGGCAGGAGTTCCGGAAAAAATGCTGCGGCCTCCGGGCCTTAACACCCTGAACTTTTCCATTGCTATTTCAAGGATCGATCCTCCCAGATACTGGACATGATCAGTGCCAACAGAGGAAATAACCGTCATCAATACCTTCCCGAGGATGTTTGTGGCATCAAGGCGGCCACCCATGCCGGCTTCTATGATGGCAATATCAGGGGAATAGGATCTGATCGCGTCAAAGGCTGCCGCCGTAAGAACCTCGAAATAGGTGGGCCTTTGACCAGGGTCGGCTTCCTGTTCCAGGAGGGCACCGGCTTTTTCAAGGGGGCGATATAAATCCTCGGGTTTCGCCTGTGCCCCGGAAAAACGCAACCTTTCTGTAATATCAATAAGATGCGGGCTTGTATAAAGGCATGTGGTATAACCTGCCTCAAGAAAGATCGACTCGAGCATAGCGGCTATAGAGCCTTTGCCGTTCGTCCCTACAACATGTACAGCGGGGAAATCCCTCTCGGGGTGTCCCATTTGTGAAAGAAGCCTGGCGATCCTTGAAAGACCGGGTCTGATAACCGGATTGGAGATCTTCCCGACCAGTTCCTCTATCTCCTCAGAACGGATCACGTTGCTTTCCCCTGCCCAGGATCACTGCCCTGAAAGACTGGCCAGGTTCCTCTTTATCAGCGCAATTTTTTCCCTGGTCTGCATCATTCTGTACCTCTCTTTTTCCACTACCTCTTCCGGGGCTCTGGAAAGGAAGGATCGGTCTTCAAGTTTATTTTCGGATTTGAGAAGGTCTTTTTCGGCCTTTTCCAGTTCTGAATTAAGGCGGGCTACCTCGGCATCTATATTCAGAAGATCTCCCGCCACAAGGTATATCTCCCCAAAACCCGTGACAGCCATAAGTGACCCGGAGGGTTTGGGTGAACCCTTTTCGGGAATGGAAACCTTTTCTACACGGCAAAGGAGCCTGAAAACATCCATGTTGTCGATCAGCAATTCCCTGACGGGATCATCTCCTGAGGAGAGAAGTATCGTGATCTCGGGCACTGTCTTTTGAGGATGCATCCGGGCTTCTGCACGGAGATTCCTGGTATTCCTTACAAGTTCCTGGAATATTTCCATGGATATGCGGACATCACCGGTTGAGCGATCACCTTTGCCGGACAGCCCCGGCCAATCCTGCTCTTCCAGAAGGCCTTCTTCAAAACCGAAAACTTCCCACAATTCCTCAGTCAGGAAAGGGATAAAGGGATGCAGCATTTTCAGGGTCGAATCGAAAACATGGGCAAGAACGATCCTGGTGCTTTCCCTCCTCTGTTCACCCTCTTCGCCTCTCAATGCGGGCTTGGCCATTTCCAGGTACCAGTCGCAAAGTTCATTCCATACGAACTGGTAAAGGGACCTGGCCGCTTCGCCGTAAAAATAACCCCTGATCGAACTGCTGACGATACCGTTGATATCGTCAAGTCTTTTTATGATCCAATGGTCGTGCATTCTCAGGGCTTGCGCCTTTTCAAGGGGAAGAAAATCCCAGCCTTCAAGACTTGAGAGTGCAAATTTGCTGGCGTTCCATATCTTGTTCATGAAAAGCCTGTTGTTCTCGATCCTCTCCGGGCTGAGAAAAATGTCCCTGCCCTGTACCGTAAGGCTGGCAAGTGTCATGCGGAGCGAATCAGCCCCGTATTTTCCGATGATCTCCAGGGGATCGATGACGTTTCCCTTTGATTTGCTCATCTTCTGTCCCTGTTCATCCCTTACAAGGGCGTGGATATAAACGTCGCTGAAGGGCTCTTTCCCCATAAACTTCAGGCCCATCATGACCATCCTTGCCACCCAGAAAAAGAGAATATCAAATCCTGTAACCAGGAGGCTTGTCGGATAAAAGACTTCCAGTTCCTTTGTGTCTTCAGGCCATCCGAGTGTAGAAAAGGGCCAGAGAGCACTGCTGAACCATGTGTCAAGAACATCTTCATCCTGGCGGATCTCCCCGCTTCCGCAGGCTTCGCAACGTTCGGGGTCTTCCTCGGAAACGGTTATATGCCCGCATTCATTACAGCTCCATGCCGGGATCCGGTGCCCCCACCACAACTGCCTTGAAATGCACCAGTCACGGATGTTCTCCATCCAGTTGAAATAAGTGTTGGCCCACTGCTCCGGCACGATACTGATACGGCCATCCTTCACGGCTTCGATGCCAGGTTCAGCCAGGGGGCGGGTCTTGACGAACCACTGTTCCGAAAGGAAGGGCTCAATAACAGTGTTGCACCTGTAACAGTGGCCTATCGCATGTTCGTGTTCCCCGGATCTCTCAAGAAGCCCTTCTTTTTCAAGAATGGAAAGCATCTTCTTCCTGGCCTCCATGCGGTCCATCCCATGGAAAAGAGGTCCGGACTCACTGTTCATAATTCCGTGATCGTCAAGGACCTGGATGCTTTCCAGGCCATGTCTCTGACCGACCAGGAAATCATTGGGGTCATGGGCAGGGGTTATCTTGACAAGTCCGGTCCCGAAAGCGGGGTCCACCATCACATCCTCAATGATGGGAATGACCCTTCCCGCCACAGGTACACTGACCCGTTTCCCGACGAGGGAACTGTTCCTTTCGTCCCGTGGGTGCACAGCTATGGCAACATCACCCAGTATCGTCTCCGGTCTTGTGGTGGCGACCACAATGTGGCCTCCATTTTCAGCAAAAGGGTAACGGACATGGTAGATGAAACCTTTTTCCTCCCTGTGTTCAACTTCGAGATCGGACAGTGCTGTAAGGCATCTGGGACACCAGTTCACAATGTAATTACCCTTGTATATCAGGCCTTCCCGGAAAAGTCTCACGAAAACGGCTCTTACTGCCCTGGAAAGCCCTTCATCCATGGTGAACCTTTCCCTCTCCCAGTCGCAGGAGGCCCCAAGTCTTTTAAGCTGGTTTATGATCCTGCTGCCATACTCTTCCTTCCACTCCCACACCTTTTCAACGAACTTGTCCCTTCCCAGGTCGTGCCTGGTAATGCCCTTTGTGGCCAGGTGTTTTTCAACAACGTTCTGGGTTGCAATACCGGCATGATCGGTACCAGGAAGCCAAAGCACGTTGTAGCCTGACATCCTCATGAATCTGCAGGAAATATCCTGCAGGGTGTTGTTAAGGGCATGACCCATATGCAATGAACCTGTAACATTGGGAGGGGGGATAACAATGGTAAAAGGATCTTTATCCTTATCAATTTCAGCG
>CAZAMZ010000005.1:18487-25128 GCA_964486375.1 uncultured Synergistaceae bacterium
AATGCTGAAGGATGGCTTGTCGCTCTCCGCACGGCCCCTGAAAAGCCCCTTCCCGGTCCATGTTCCATACCACTTCTCCTCTATGGGGACCGGATCGTAGGTTTTCCCAAGACGTTCAGATGAAGATATCATGATCATGCCTCCCTGAGATCGCGGCTTTCCAGGGCCGCGCTATCTCCAGATAATAATGGAAGTGTTCATTACCATTCCCATGCCCGGGAATGGACTGAATCAAGGAATGAATCCAGGAAGGATCCAAATTCCCCCAGTCCCCACCCCTTTTCCATGGAAACCATAAGTGGATCGGAGATCGAAAGGAAAGGGGGTTCAGAGTATTTTCTGAACAAGGAAGCCCACTTTCCCTTAGGTATCTTGTCGATCTTCGTGAAGACGACCTGGACCGGGACGTTGTGCTTTTCTGCCCACTCCTGGAGCATCCTGTCATTCTCCAGCAACCCGTGCCTGAAATCAACAAGGTGGATAAGCAGAACGAGGGTTTCTCTCCCCGAAATATACTGGCCGATCATATCCGCCCAGGCTCTTCTTTCTGTTCTTGCCCTTTGTGCAAAACCGAAGCCGGGAAGATCGACAAGGAAAAAAACTTTCCTGCCGCTCACTTTGTAGAAATTGATGCTCCTTGTTTTACCGGGTGTTGAGCTGACGTGCGCCAGCCTTTGCTGAATAATGCCGTTGATGAAGGTTGATTTACCGACGTTAGAGCGTCCGGCAAAGGCAACTTCCGGATAACCCGGCTTGGGGAACTGGGAAGACGAAAAACAGGTTGCCGCAATGGACGCCTGCATCTTAACCCCGGCCATCAGACCCGTCTTCTCCAATAGCCTGTTCGAAAACCTCACTGAGGTCACCTACGAAGAAAAGTTTCAGCCCCTTCAGTACCCACCGGGGCATCTCGGCAGCTTCAAGCCTGTTATCCCTGGGGAGAAGGATCTTTTTGATCCCGTACCTTTTCGCCGCCAATATCTTCTCCCTGATACCGCCCACAGGGAGAACGTCACCCCTGAGGGTGACTTCCCCGGTCATGGCGATATCGCTTCTCACCGGTTTCCCGGAAAGGGCCGAATACATCGAAACTGCAAGAGTGATCCCCGCCGATGGTCCATCCTTGGGGATAGCCCCTTCGGGAACGTGAACGTGAATATCGGTCTTGTCCCATTCGATGGAGGATAAACCCTGCATTTCATGATGAGATTTCAAATACCCGAGGGCCGTCTGGCCGGATTCCTGCATGATATCCCCGAGATTCCCCGTCAGGGATACCCCGCCCTTCCCGGGCATGCTGGCACTTTCGATAACCAGGATATCCCCGCCGCTCTCAGTCCATGCCAATCCTATGGCAGCGCCTCTCTGGTCTGTTGAAGGCAGGTGTATACCCCCGTGGTGACGCGGGACACCCAGCAGGGGGACCAGGTCGGAAGAGCCTACCCTGTAGATCTTTTTGCCTGAACGATCCCTTTTTTCGCCGGACTCAACGATCTTCCTTGTTATCTTCCTTGTCACCTTGGATATCTGCCTTTCAAGCTCTCTTACCCCTGCCTCCCTGGTATATTCCGAGATCATTTTCTTGATAGCGGAAGACGAAAAGACAATCTGATCATCCTTGAGGCCGTGCTCGAACAGAACCTTCGGTATCAGGTGTCTTTCGGCGATCTTTACCTTTTCTTCGGCTACATAGCCGGGAAGCCTTATGACCTCCATCCTGTCCAGGAGGGGTTTAGGAATAGTGTGGGTCGTATTTGCAGTCGTAATGAAAAGCACGTTCCCCAGGTCGAAAGGGACTTCGAGGAAATGATCTGTAAAAGCATTGTTCTGCTCGGGATCAAGCACTTCAAGAAGTGCAGCGGCGGGATCGCCTCTGAAATCGAGTCCGATCTTGTCAATCTCGTCCAGGAGCATGACAGGGTTGCAGGTCCCCGCCTGCCTGAGTTTCTGGATTATCCTTCCCGGTAATGCACCAATGTAGGTTCTCCTGTGGCCGCGTATCTCTGCTTCGTCCCTGATGCCTCCCAGGGACATATTTACGAACCTTCTTCCCGTGGCCCTGGCTATGGACCTTCCAAGGGAGGTCTTGCCCACCCCCGGAGGACCTGCAAAACATAGAACCTGCCCCTTGAGCCTGCTGCCGGCCTGCTTTCTGACGGCAAGGTATTCCAGTATCCTTTCCTTTGCCTCCTCAAGGGCATAATGGTCCTCGTTCAGGACCTTCTCGGAAAGGGTCACGTCCATCCTGTCCCTTGACCTTTTCTTCCAGGGTAGGTTTGTCATCCAGTCAAGGTAGGTCCTTACGACTGTTGCTTCCGCGGACATGGATGGCATCTTGCTGAGGCGATCAAGTTCGTGAAGGGCCTTTTTACGTACATCCTCGGGCATGCGGGCTTTTTCGATATCCTCCCGAAAGTTGTCTATCTCGGTGAATTCATCGCCCTGGCCAAGTTCATCCTGGATCACTTTCAGCTGTTCCCTGAGGTAATACTCCTTCTGTCCCTTTTCAAGCTCCTGCCTGACACGATCATGAATGGTCCTCTCCATTTCAAGTAGTTCCACTTCCCTGAGAAGTATCCTGATGGCGAGTTCGATCCTTCCCGGCACATCCCAGGTTTCCAGAAGCTGCTGTCTCTCCTGGATCCGGACGGTAAGGTGGGAGGCTACAAGGTCAGCCACCTGGCCTGGTTCCTCGACATTTGCAACAGACATCAGCACCTCAAGGGGGATCTTGGGGTGAAGGGAAACATACTTATCGAATTGCGCAAGAAGGGTCCTTTTCAGTGCCTCGGTCTCAGCGTCTTTCAGGGTGATCTCCTGTGCGGGTGCTCCCGTCCTTGCAAAAATTGCATCTCCTTCAACACTGATACCAAGGATGGAGGCCCGGGAAAGACCTTCGACGAGCACTTTAGTTGTACCGTCCGGGAGGCGGAGCATCTGCATTACGTTCGTAAGAACACCTGTTTCGTAAAGGTCCTCCGGTTCGGGATCCTCGACGGTCATGTCCTTCTGTGCGACCACAAGAACCGTCCTGTCATGAAGCATGGCCTCTTCAAGGGCTTTCAGGGAACGGGGCCGCCCGACAAAGAGAGGTACTATGACTCCCGGGAAGAGCACAAGGTCCCTTACGGGCAGGAGAGGGACCCTCCTTGTTTCGATATCATCTTCGGATTTCAACTAAGCAACCTCCACGTCCTTTGTAAAATCAAATACAGGGGGTTCCTTCCCTTCGATCATCTCCGGGGTAACGACCACCCTTGAAAGACCGTCCGCTCGGGAGGGAAGATCGTACATAAGATCGAGCATCACCGATTCCATTATCGACCTGAGAGCCCTTGCACCGGTGTTCCTTTCACTGGCTTTCCTGGCAATGCTCCTTAATGCATCGGGCAAAAACTCAAGTTCGACATTCTCCATCCGGAAAGCTTTCTGATACTGCCTTACAAGGGCATTCCTCGGTTCTGTAAGTATCCTTACGAGAGCTTTCTCGTCCAGCCCTTCAAGTGCTGCATTGACCGGTATTCGTCCCACGAATTCCGGGATAAATCCAAAGGACATAAGATCATCGGGCTGCACTTCTTTCAGTATCCTGTAACGGTCCTTCCTGTCATTGCCGGCGACCTGGCCACCGAACCCGATGATTTTCCGGTTCAGCCTTCTCGAGATGATCCCCTCAAGACCTTCAAAGGCCCCTCCGCAAATAAAAAGGATATTCCTGGTATTGACCTGGATGAATTCCTGGTGGGGGTGTTTTCGCCCCCCTTTTGGCGGGACGTTGGCTTCAGTGCCTTCAAGTATCCTCAAAAGGGCCTGTTGCACACCTTCGCCGGAAACATCCCTGGTGATGGACGCAGATTCGGATTTACGGCCTATCTTGTCAATTTCGTCAAGGTAGATGATCCCTCTTTCAGCAGCTGCAACATCGTAATCAGCAGCCTGGAGAAGGCGGACAAGGATGTTCTCCACATCCTCACCCACATACCCTGCCTCGGTCAATGTAGTGGCATCAGCCATGGCAAAGGGGACTTTTATAGTCCTTGCAAGTGTTTCAGCTATCAGGGTCTTTCCGGAACCTGTCGGGCCTATGAGAAGAACATTGCTTTTCTGCATCTCAACGTCGTCATCTGCCTTGCAGGCTATCCGCTTGTAGTGGTTGTATACTGCAACGGAAACGACCTTTTTTGCCTGATCCTGATCTATGATGTACTGATCCAGAGCTTCCTTTATCTCTCTTGGTTTGGGAAGGCTCACAAGATCCTTGTCAAAGACCACTCCTGAAGGCCTGCCGTCTTCGTTCTCCCTGATAATAAGGTTGCAGAGATGTACGCATTCGTTGCATATATAAACTCCCGGCCCTGCAACAAGTTTCAGTACCTCCTCCTGGCTTTTTCCGCAGAAGGAGCATTTGGCTTCCCTCCTGGTTCCCCTGGTGCCGTTTCCGTTAGCCTGGGACATCTGGATCCCCCCTGACTGCTACCTGAAATTTCCGGATAGCAATATTTTACGTCCTTTTATTGAAATGTTGCTGCAAACAGCCCTAATCGACGATTGAAGGGAGCGCCTGTCGAGGGCTCCCTTCAATACGGCAGGATCGCATTACCGGAAAGACATCTTCAGCGTTGGGCTATTACCCTGTCTATTATGCCATATGAAAGGGCTTCTTCTGCGGACATGAAGAAATCCCTGTCGGTATCAGATTCAATTGCTTCAGGGCTTTTGCCCGTATGCCTGACCAGTATATCGTGGATCCTATCCTTAAGTCTCATAATTTCCCTGGCATGGATCTGTATGTCCACAGCCTGACCCTGGGTTCCACCCATTGGCTGATGGATCATGATCCTGGAACTGGGAAGTGCAATTCTCTTACCCTTGTCTCCGCCCGCTAGAAGGACAGCTCCCATGCTTGCGGCTTGCCCCACACAGATCGTTGAGACCGGGCATTTGATGTATTGCATTGTGTCATAGATCGCCAGGCCGGAGGTTATTACTCCCCCAGGGCTGTTTATATAGATATTGACGTCCTTTTCCGGATCTTCGCTTTCCAGAAAGAGCAGTTGGGCAACGACAAGGTTTGAAAGATGGTCATCAATAGCTTCGCCAATGAAAATTATCCTGTCCTTCAAAAGGCGGCTGTATATATCATAAGCCCTCTCGCCCCTTCCGGTCTGCTCAATGACCATTGGAACCAGCATCAGGATCCCTCCTTTTCATTTTGCTCGTTCTCGGGGGTCTCTTCGGAAATATCTTCTTCCTTTACGGACAACTTCTCCAATACCTTGCTGGCGGTCTTCTTCATCCTGATCCTGTATACTATATCTGAAAGGGTGTCTCTGTTCTTCAGGAAAAATTTACGCACCCTTTCCTCGTCTACTCCCATTGATCGGGACAATTCCAAGATCTCCCTGTCAACGTCTTCGTTCTCAACCTCGATCATCTCTCTGTCAGCAATTGCCTCCATAACAAGGGAACGTCTTACTGATGCTTCCGCATCCCGGATCAGCCCTGTTTCAAACTGGTCCCTGTCTATTTTCTTCTCGTTGAAGTACTCCTCAAGGGTCATACCGGTTTCCTTTTTGATCCTTTCGGCCATGTCTTCCCGCAGGGCCCTTGCCTGCCGTTCAACCAGGCTGTCAGGAAGTTCAAGTTCAGAACGTTCAATGATAAGGGAAACTGCTTTCCTTTCGGCATCCCTGAGGCTTTCCTCCCTCAGGTTCTCATGAAGTCTGGCCTGGATCCTTTCACGAAAAACATCTTCTGTGAGTCCAGTCTCCCCCACTACTTTTTCAAAAAAGACGCCGTCCATTTCGGGAAGGATCTTCTCTGCAACGGAGATGATGTCTATGTTGTAATGGAGGGTACTTGCCTCTGTTCCTCCCTCAGCTTTTGTTTCTACGTCAACCTCAACACTGTCCCCGGCCATCCTGCCCTGAAGTGCTGAAGCTAACTCTTCAGGAAGATATTCCGGGTCTATCTCAACCAGGGATCTCTGCCTGGGGATCTCCCCGGTTCCTTCCTCTGCCGTAGATCCTGCAATATTCACGCTATATTCAATGTCAAGGATGTCGCCGGATCTTGAAGGTCTGTTTTCAACGGGTATCTTTTCGGAAGCGTTGTTTCGCAATGACGTTATGGCCTCATCAAGCATCTTCTCAGTAACGTTAACAATTTTCCTGTTGACTTCGATCGTTTCAAGTTCTGGAAGAATGATCTCTGGTCTTGTTTCAAAAACAAATGTCATTTTTACAGGTTTCCCATGCTCAAGTTGATCGACCTCTACTGACGGTTCTGATATCAGGTCCAGTTCGTATTCTTTTATGACCTGATCTAGCATTTCAGGAACAAGCTTTTCCAGTGCTTCAGCCCTTATGGCATCAGGCCCCATATGGAGTTCGATCACTTTCCGCGGAACATGTCCTTTCCGGAAGCCTTTGATGTTAGCCTTGGACCTGAGAGTTTCAACGGCTTCATCTATCCTCTCGCGGAAAGATCCTTCCTCCACCTCGACCAGTATCCTGGTAATATTCTTTTCCTGGGAAACTATCTCTGAACGCAACAGTCTGCAACCCCTTCCCTTGCCCGGACATTACCGGAGGACAATTTGTTTTTTAAAAAACGGGAACCCCTTGGCGTTCCAAGGGGTT